>JBILKW010000056.1:0-12304 GCA_044376465.1 Sphingobacteriales bacterium
ATTTTAGATTTAAGAGGGTCTGACGATGAAATTATTCCGGCATTTAATACACCCGAACACAAGTTTAACATCGGTATCTCTGCCAGAGACATTGATAGGTATGTGGGTCCGGTACACCTAAAAGATTGGAGCTTTAGCTTAAATTACAAATGGATTCAAGGATTTGTGTTTGAGGGTTCGCCACAATTTACAGGCTATGTGCCAACCTATGATTTGTTTGATGCGCAGGTTAGTAAAAGCATACCAAAAATTAACACAACTTTTAAATTAGGGGCATCGAACCTGTTTAACAAGAAAAACATACAAGTATACGGAGGGCCTTATGTGGGCAGATTGGCTTATTTTTCAGTGACGTATGATTTGGCAAAGAATAAATAAATAATTGAACTAAATTGCTTTTTGTACCAAAATCTATATATTTATATAAATTAACTTTAAAACACAATTTTTTATGAAAAAACGTTTACAATTTTTATCGCTGGTAGCGGCATCATTGTTCGCAACGAACACGATGGCACAGCGTTATGTAACGAATGTTTTTCCGCAAATAAAAACGACATCAAACGTTGTTTTTGGGCAAAACTTTTCGGTACTAACCGGTCAGCCAGTATTATCAGACCTAAGGTTAGATTTTTATGAGCCAGAAGGCGATACTTCAACCGCACGTCCATTAGTAATTTATTTACACACAGGTAGTTTTTTACCTAAAGGCATTAACCAATTGCCTACAGGTTCAAAAACAGACAGCACAGCTGTTCAAATGTGTAGACAATTTGCTAGTAAAGGGTATGCCGTTGCAGCAGTTGCTTACCGTACAGGTTGGAATCCACAAGGCGACCAAGACACACGTACTGGTACAATTTTAAACGCGGTTTACCGTGCAATGCAAGACACCAAAACAGCCATTCGCTACTTCCGTTTCATGGGCGCAACTAACCCTGGAACATACAAAGTAGATACAAACAGAATTGTTATTTGCGGTCAAGGTTCTGGAGGTTATGTTGCTTTAGCAAGTGTAACACTTAATAAATTATCAGAAATTCAATTGCAAAAATTCATCAACCAAACTAATAACACGCCTTACGTGCTTCCACAAATCACAGGTGATTTTGATGGTTTTGGTGGTAACCCAATTGCTAATAAAGGAGATAACTATGTTGGTTACTCTTCAAGAGCAAACATGGTGGTTAACTTTGGTGGTGCAATGGGAGATTCATCTTGGTTAGAAGCTGGTGATGCTCCAATTGTAAGCATACAAGGTAAATTAGATCCATTTGCTCCATATACAACAGGTGGTGTATTTGTACCAGGTACTAATCCTCCATTATTTGTGGTAGAAGTTAGTGGTGCAAGAGACATCTCACGCAGAGCAGATAGATTAGGTGTAAACGACGATTTAAAATCGCCCGCATTTAACGATCCGTATACTACAGCTGCGAATAACTACAACGAAGGTATTCCTGCATTGTTCCGTATAAACGGAGCGGCAAATGCAAGTGGACCTTGGGAGTGGTGGGATCCAGCAGATCCATTTGATGCAAATGGTAAAGCATCGAACCCATTAATGTCTAAAAGCAGAGCAATGTTATACATTGATACTGTTCAAGGATTTTTTGCACCACGCATGAAAAGAATTTTATTCGATTTAAATGTTGGTGTAAATACTTTAGCAAAAGAAAATGTGAAATTATATCCTAACCCAGTTACATCAAGCTTTACAATTGAAATACCTTCATTAAACAATGAAGTGTATAATGTTACAATTGTTGATGCAATGGGAAGAGTTGTATTAGAAGAGAAAAACATTAATGTTTCTTCTAAAGTAATTGAAACAGTAGGGTTAAACAATGGATTTTATTTTGTTAGAATAAACAGCGGTTCAGAAGTGAGAGTTGAAAAAATTATTATAAACAAGTAATTATTCCTTCAATAACTATTGAAAAGCCCGAGTTTTTGACTCGGGCTTTTTTTGTGTAAAATAAATTTTGTTGGCTAGTTTTTTGGTGGCACGACTTAAGTGGTGCCACCACTTAAGTCGTGCCACCAAAAAGTTGTATATATGCAGGTTTTTTTAAAAACCTGCATATATACAACTTTTCTTTATTTAATGACTAGCAAGAGGCTTTTCTACGAAGCGATAAACAAACACGGAACTCACAAGCACCACTAGCAAATACAACAATAGTATTATAGTTGCATGCATTAAATTTTTAGTTATTAAATCTGAATTAAAAATTCGAAAAATTATCGTGTAATGAATTAAATACATTGAATAGGAACTAACAGAAATTACAGTTATAAAATTTTTTAACCAACTTATTTTAAATCTAAAATTATAAAAGAACGGTACGCACAATGCAATTGACAAACTTGTTGAACTCAGAAAAAAAACATTGCTAAAAACAGGATTTGTTTTTTGGTAAAAGAAATAATAAGAAAAAAACAAACCAAGTGCACCGGATACCAAAAAACGGTATCGGTATTTAGTAAAAAAAGAAGTATAAACTGTAAAAAGCTGGTAAGCCAATACGCCATATAATATAGCATCTAATCGATATAACACAATTTTGCGAACATTAAAATCCCAATAAATTAAATCGAAATTATTGTTTAATAATATGAGTCTTGTACTAGTAAAAATTGTTATTGAAATTAAAACAATGGTTAAAATATTTTTTGATGTTTTATTTTTTAAAAACAAATGGAAGAATAAAAACAATAAAGGCAAACTAATATAAAACCATTCTTCTATAGCTAAGCTCCAAGCCTCTGGGAAAAACTGCGGATGTATGTACCACAAGTTTTGTGAGAAAAAAAAATAAAGGTAAGGAAAATCGAACCCTACCTTGAAATATAAATTTAATAATAAGTAACTACAGAATAACACCACTATATATATAGGAATGGTGCGTTTCCACCTGCGTTTCCAAAAGTTAAACAAAAAATGAAGATCAATTTTGATTGAATTTTTGTAGGATCGAATTAAGATTCCCCCCACTAAAAAACCACTCAACACAAAGAAAAACTCGACGCCCCAGAACCCAAGAAAAAATAACATGCCAAGTGTTGGAAAGTAAGGACTAACAAATGCCCAACCATGATATAGCACAACAAAAAATATCGCAATGGCTCGTAATAAATCTAGCCCTTCTATCCTATTTTTTTGTTCGGGTAAAACGATAGCAAAAAAATTTTTCATTTTACTCTTCTTCTTCTTCGTTTAATTGATCTTCTATTAAAGATTTATCAATCTGTTTCTGGGTTTTTGCCCCAAGTTTTTTCAAAGATTCTACTCTCGATGTTAAACTACCCTTGCCTTCGTGTAATTTATTATAAGCCTGATCGTAACTCTCTTTTGCTCGATCTATGTTAAGTCCAATTTTTTTAAGGTCTTCTACAAAACCATGAAATTTATCATATAACAAGCCTGCTTTGTTTGCAATGTCTATAGCATTTTTAGTTTGCTTTTCTTGATTCCAAACGGATGCTACTGTTTTAAGAGTTGCTAATAATGTTGATGGACTTACCAATACAATTCTTTTCGACCAAGCAAATTCAAACAATTCTTTATCATATTGAGACGCCATGCTAAACGACGATTCGATGGGTATAAATAACAATACAAAATCAGGCGAATTTATTCCGTATAAACTTTGATATTTTTTATTGCTTAAGCCTTGTATGTGTGCTCTTATCGACGAAACGTGTTCTTTAATATATCGCTCTCTGTCTGATTCTGTTTCAGAATTTAATAGTTTTTCGTAAGCAACCAAAGAAACCTTGGAGTCGATTATTAAATGCTTTTCATCTGGCAAATTAATAATCACATCTGGCTGAAAACGATTTCCGTCTTCATCCACAAGTCCCATCCCTTTTCCTTGTAAAGTATAATTTTCGTTTTCAACTAAACCCGAACTTTCTAGTATTTTTTCCAAAACAAATTCACCCCAATTGCCCTGTGTTTTTGTATCACCCTTTAATGCGTTCGTAAGATTCGTAGCTTCAATAGATATTTGTTTATTTAATTGCATTAGTTGCTCTATTGTACCTTTTAGGGTATTTCGCTCTGCAGATTCTGATTTGTATGCCTTGTCTACTTTCTCTTCAAAATCCTTTATTCGCTCTTTTAAAGGATTTAAAATTCCATCCAAATTTGTTTTGTTTTGTTCTGTAAATTTTGATGAGTTTTCATTTAGGATTTTATTCGCAATTAATTCAAAATCTTTGGTGAGCTTTTCTTGTAACTCAGAAATTTGTTGTTTTTGTTCTTGAATTTTTTCTTCTTGTGCTTTGTAATAGGTACGTGATCTTTCTAGCGATTGATTTGCCTCGGATAATTTGCTACGTTCTTCCTTTAATTCTAAAGATAAATTCGAAATCTGATTTTTAAATTCTTGATTGTATTTTTCAGAACTCACAATTTCTTGTTTGTACTTTTCTTCTAATACAGCCATTTCTTTTTGTAAATTTTGAATCAAAAAAGAATCTTCGTTATTCGAATTTATTGCGTTTTTCTGACGCGAAAAAATAAAAATAATTATACTCGTAATAATAACACCGGCTAGTAAATAAATAAATTCCATCATAAAAACAAAAATAAGAAATCTATTTAGCCCACGTCAATCTATTTTATTTATTTTTACTAGATGAAAAAGAAGAGCCCATCTGCCGATAGGTATGTGCAAAGTTTGGCTACAGGAGACGCTTTAATTATTGAAGTGCTGCGTGATTTTGTGTTAAATAGCAACGAATCCATTCGGGAAGAATTTAAATTCAACTGCCCATTTTATACGTACCATGGCTTATTGTGTTATTTGAATTTTGAGAAGAAAACAAAATCAGTTATTATGGGATTTGTGAGTGGATTCAAATTTAAAGACAAATACAAATTATTATCTAATGACACTAAGCAGGTAAGAAAACTCTATTTTAGGAATATAGATGATTTAAACGAGGATGTATTAAATTATTATTTAATGCAGGCCATACGTATAAATGAAACAAAGAAGAAAAAATTATAAGGGTATAAAAAGATCGAATGTTTATTAACTTTGCAGTCTTTAATTTAGTATAAAATAAAATGTTTGATAATTTAAGCGATAAGTTAGATAGGGCCTTTAAAATATTAAAAGGACAAGGAAAGATTACAGAAATAAACGTTGCTGAAACACTAAAGGAGGTAAGAAAAGCCTTATTAGATGCAGATGTTAATTATAAAATTGCGAAAGATTTTACCGATAAGGTAAAAGAAAAATCTTTAGGCGCTAATGTCTTAACCTCTATTTCTCCAAGTCAGTTAATGATTAAAATTGTTAACGATGAGTTGGTCGAATTAATGGGGGCTGAACACAAAGAAATAGATTTAAAATCGAACCCGAGTATTATTTTAATTGCAGGTTTACAGGGTTCCGGAAAAACCACCTTTTCAGGTAAACTCGCGAACTACTTAAAATCTAAAGGCAAAAACCCAATGTTGGTAGCAGCGGATGTGTACAGACCTGCAGCAATAGAGCAATTAAGAATATTATCAGAACAAATTGGAGTTCCGGCTCATACCGATTTTGAAAGTAAAGACCCCGTAGCAATAGCTTTAGAAGGGATTAAGCAAGCAAAAGCAAAAAATTGTAATGTAGTTATTGTGGATACAGCCGGCCGTTTGGCGGTCGATGAGCAAATGATGGATGAAATTGCCCGAGTAAAATCGAGCATTAAACCAAACGAAATTTTATTTGTGGTGGATGCCATGACTGGTCAAGATGCCGTAAATACAGCAAAAGCGTTTAATGATAGGTTAGATTTTGATGGAGTTGTGTTAACTAAATTAGATGGTGATACTCGAGGAGGTGCTGCAATTACCATTAAAGCAGTTGTGAACAAACCGATTAAATTTATTGGTACCGGCGAAAAAATGGAGGCCATTGATCTGTTTTATCCAGACAGGATGGCATCAAGAATTTTAGGGATGGGTGATGTCGTTTCATTAGTAGAACGCGCACAACAGCAATTTGACGAAGAAGAGGCTGCAAAGCTTCAAAAGAAAATAAGAAAAAACCAATTCGACTTTTCCGATTTCTTAAATCAGTTACAACAGATTAAGAAAATGGGGAACTTGAAGGATTTGATGGGCATGATTCCGGGAATGGGAAAAATGGTTAAAGATATTGATATAAGCGACGATGCGTTTAAACATATCGAAGCTATTATTCAATCCATGACACCAACAGAAAGAGAACAACCAGAATTGATAAATGGAAATAGAAAGAAAAGAATTGCTAACGGCAGCGGAAGGTCTGTAGAAGAAGTAAATAAACTTTTAAAACAGTTTGAGGATATGAAGAAAATGATGAAGATGTTTAATGGTGGTGGCAATCCCCTAAAAATGATGAGAAATAATCCTATGTCAGGATTAAAAAGATAATGAAATCCTAATTATAAAAGTATTATAGGCATAATTTTTGCCATTTATTCAATAGATAAAAACAATAGTATGAAAAAAATTTACCTTTTAGCTCTGGCAACTGCATTTGTAATGAATGTAAATGCACAAGATGCCGCTCAAATAAGCAAAACAAAACACGACGCTTCAGAAATTACAAAACCAATTGGTGCTGTAATTAAAAAATCATCTGCAAAAAAAACTACGGCTAACAAAGCAGCAATTTGGACCGATGACTTCTCAAATGCAAACAAATGGGTTATTTCTTCACCAAATGGTTCTGGAGCATGGACAATTGGTGTAAATGGTCCTGCAGGAGGCTTTGCTATTCCAGCCATAACCTCTACTACTGCTGCTAATGGTTTTGCTTTATTCGATTCTGATTTAGATTGTTCCGGAAATCAAATCACAAACTTAACTACAAAATTTCCAATTAATTTAGATACTCAAGCAGGTGTTTTATTACGATTCGAGCAATATTACCGCCGCTTTTCTGATAGCACATTTGTATTTGTTTCCAATGATAGTATTAACTGGGTTAAATTTGCCGTTAACAAAAATTTAGCAAATAATGATTTTAGTGCATTAGATCTTACCATTAATCCTGATGTTCAAGAGTTAAATATTAGCTCGGTTGCGGCAAATCAAGACAGTGTTTGGATTCGCTTCCAGTTTTACAGTCCTAATACTTTGGGTGCTGATGCAGGTTGTGCGTATGCTTGGATGATTGATGATATAACAATTGACGTACCCCCAGCATTTGACGCACAATTAGAAGCTCTAGAGTTTAGCCAATCTGGTTGTGGATTACCAGCAAACGATACCATTTCTGCAGTTGTTAAAAACAACGGAGTACAAAGCATTTCTGGTTTTTATGTAAATTATTTTACGTTTGATGGGGCAAACATTGTTTCATCAACCAGTCAAAGGTACAATGGAACCATTGCATCTGGTGCTTCAGCAAAAATTGAATTTGCAACTACAGCAGATTTTTCAGCAGTTGGCCAATATTTATTAGTGGCTTGGATTGATAGTGTAGCTGGCGACCTTAATGGATTAAACGATTCTTTATTTGCAACAATTGAAAATGTGCAACCAATTGTTGTAGCGCCTACTTATACGCAAGGTTTTGAAGTAACAGACGATTTAACAGGTTGGGTTGTATTTGATGGCGATGGCGATGCAGCAACATGGACACTTTCGTCGGCAAGTCCAAGAACTGGTACATCCTGCGCAAGCAAAGCAGCTAGTGCAACAAACGACGATTGGTTGTTTTCTAATTGTATAGAGTTAAACGCAGATTCAAACTATAGCTTGTCATTCTACATTAGACCCGGTGCAGTTAATTCAGTTCAAAACCTAGCAGTTACTTTGGGCCTAGATGCAAACCCTTTGGCAGTTATTAACACTTATGCGGTTGCAAATCCAACATCCGCAGGATATACGAATGTTAGAATTCCTCTAACTATTCCCGCTAGTGGATTGTATAATTTAGGCTTTCATATTACATCTTCGGCTTCGGCACCAACGTTTAAAATTGACGATATTGAATTAACTTCTGCCTTAGTAGGGCTTAATAACCAAAAACTAGATGCAAATGTTAACGTATACCCTAACCCAGCAAATAATGATGTTACGGTTGCAATTCGCCACACACAAACGGCTAATTATACAGTAAGCATTTCAGATGTGTTAGGCAGAACAATTAAAACAATCAATGCAAATAATATTACTGCAACAGATTTAAACATCGATTTAAGCTCGGAGGCAAACGGTGTGTACTTCGTTAAAGTACAGTCGGGCAACGCTGTTAAAAGCTTAAAATTGGTTATTAACAGATAATAAATTAGATGATTTTAAGACCTAACCCCTGAGAAATCAGGGGTTTTTTTGTTTTTTTGAAATAAATAATACATCTTTGCAGCCCTTATTGTGGAGAAATAAGGATTAACATTAAAAAATTAAACACATGCCAGTAAAAATCAGATTACAGAGACATGGTAAAAAAGCAAGAGCTTTTTATCACATTGTGGTGGCGGATTCACGTGCTCCGAGGGATGGTAAATTTATTGAAAAATTAGGAACGTATAATCCTAATACCAATCCAGCGACAATTGACATCAACACCGAAAGCGCGGTTACGTGGTTGCACAATGGTGCACAACCAACTGAAACTGCTAGAGCAATTTTATCTTACAAAGGAGTTTTGTACAAAAGACACTTACAAATTGGTGTAACTAAAGGTGCAATTACGCAAGAGCAAGCAGATACAAAATTTGCAGCTTGGATGGAAGAAAAATCTGCGAAAGTAGAGGCTAAGAAATCGGGCTTAACATCTACTAAAGAAGATGAGAAAAAAGCACGTTTAGCATTAGAAGCAAAACAAAAGGAAGCAAAAGCGCAAGCAATTGCAGCTAAAAATGCACCAGTTGTAGAAGAAGCACCAGTTGTGGTAGATGCAGCAGAAGAAGTGGTAGAAGAAACTCCAGAAGCGCCAGCTGCTGAAGCAACTGAAACACCTGCTGAATAATTATTACGATTATTCTATATGTTGAATAGCGATTATTTTTCTATAGGATACGCATCTAAAACCAGAGGACTAAAAGGCGAACTTCAAATTTATTTGGAAGTCGAAAATCCTCAGGATTATAAAAATATGGAATCGTTATTTTTGGAAATTAACCAAAAATCGGTTCCATTTTTTATTACAAAACTTTTGCTCCAAAAAAACATCATGTATGTGTATCTGGAGGATATAGACCATATTGACAAAGCAAAAGTGTTGGTAGGCAAAACGGTTTATGTACTCGAAAAAAACAAGCCCAAAAACACTAACGAAGATTCGCACAAACAACTTATAGGTTACACGGTTGTCGATGAAACCCATGGCGAATTAGGAGTTATTATTGCCATTCAAGAATTACCCTCACAACTCATTGCAAACATGCTTTATCAAAACAAAGAAGTATTGTTTCCACTTAATGAGCAATTTGTTACATCCATAAATAAGAAAAGTAAAATTATTAACGTTGATTTGCCCGATGGTTTGATAGAATTATACCTATCAAATTAAACACAACAATGTATAAGAAATTATTTATTTTCTTTTTTCTACTTTCTTTTTGCATTCACACAACCGCTCAGCAAACTAAGCAGCGAGTAAAAATAATGCAAACCGATAGCTCTATTGCGATCCCTTATGCAAATATTCAATTGAAAAACAAATCCTCTGTTTTTATGGCCGATGAAAATGGATTTGCGATGATTGATATTTTTAATGGTGATACCATACTCGTAAATTCTTTGGGATATTTTCCAACGCAAGTAGTGTACTCTACAAACAACGCATTGCCAGTGCTAAGAATTTATATGGTTCAAAAAAACATCAACCTAAAAGAAGTGACCATAAAAGGAATTACCAATAAAGACGAATTAAAAATGGCAATTCTTAGAATGAGAATTGAAGAAAATCAAAAGGATATACCTGGCTTAAAAACTTATCACGGTTCGATGAAAAAACCCGCAGCTGGAATTATGAGTCCAATTACGATGATATATGAAAGCCAGTGGGCAAAAAAACAAAGGGCAAAAAAATGGAGCAAAAGCATTATAATGCCAAGCATAAAATAACTAGGTTTTAAAAATTAGTACCTTTACATAATGATCATAGATATTATTACCGTTGTGCCGGGAATCTTAGAGGGCCCTTTTTCTCACTCCATCTTACAAAGAGCGCAGAGCAAAGGCATTGTACAAATTCGCGTTCATAATTTAAGAGAATACGCAAGTGGTAAGCATAAAAACGTAGACGACTATCAATACGGAGGAGGATCGGGCATGGTAATGATGATTGAACCATTTGTAAATTGTATAGAACATTTACAAAAAGAAAACACCTACGAAGAAATAATATTTTTAAGTCCAGACGGGGAAACCCTTTCTCAAAACATGGCAAACGAGTTGAGTTTGAAAGGAAACATGATGATGTTATGTGGCCATTATAAGGGCATAGACCAACGCATACGCGACCATTACATCACTAAAGAGATAAGTATTGGCGATTATGTATTGAGCGGTGGAGAGCTCGCAGCTGCTGTATTAGTAGACAGTATTGTGAGGTTAATACCTGGGGTGCTAAACGATGAAACTTCTGCTTTAACCGATTCTTTCCAAGATGGTTTGCTGAGCGCACCAGTTTATACCAGACCTGCAGAATTTAGAGGCTTAAAAGTGCCAGATATTTTATTGGGAGGAAACACTCCAGAAGTAGAAAAATGGCGATTTGAGCAAGCGTTAAAAAGAACAAAAGAACGCCGCTCTGATTTACTTTAAAGGCTTATCAACATCTTAAGGAGTGGAAATGCTTGATTTTTTTGATATTTTATTTTTTTGTTGATAAAATAATCCATATACTTGCAATCCGATTTTTACGGGTTAAAAATCGATTTAAAGGCTTAATATCATGGATTTAGTAAAATTTGTAAACGATCAGAACCCCAAAAATGAACTACCAACGTTTAATTCTGGTGATACGGTTACTGTTCATTATAAAATTAAAGAAGGAAACAAAGAGCGTATTCAGCAATACCAAGGTGTTGTTATTCAGCGCAACGGAACAGGTGTTACTGAAACATTTACGGTTCGTAAAATTTCTAACTCAGTAGGAGTTGAACGTATTTTCCCTGTGAACTCACCAAACATCGAAAAAGTAGAGGTAAATTCAAGAGGTGCAGTTCGTAGAGCCAAATTATTCTACCTACGTAGCTTAACAGGTAAAAAAGCAAGAATTAAGGAAAAAAGAGGTTCTTACTAATCTCTTTTTAAAATATAGAAACCCTCAGCCCTATAAAATTGTAGGCTGGGGGTTTTTTATTATCCTCAACATTGGATAATATTTCTCAAATAAATAGAATTTCTCAAATTTGAAATCATTTAGAATAAAATTAGCATGAAAGACTTATTAAAGAAATACGAAGAAAAAAGACCAGAAATTGTGTTTGAGTGGAAAGACGCAGAAACAGAAGCAGAAGGTTGGGTGGTAATAAACTCCTTGCGTGGCGGAGCCGCTGGTGGCGGAACTCGTATGAGAAAAGGCTTAGATAAAAGAGAAGTGGAATCGCTTGCGAAAACAATGGAAGTAAAATTTACCGTTTCTGGTCCGGCAATTGGCGGTGCAAAATCTGGAATAAATTTCGACCCAGCAGATCCTCGTAAAAAAGGAGTATTAGAAAGATGGTACAAAGCCGTAATTCCTTTGCTGAAAAATTATTATGGTACAGGTGGCGACTTAAATATTGATGAAATACACGAAGTAATTCCAATGACGGAAGCAAATGGACTTTGGCACCCACAAGAAGGTGTGATCAATGGCCACTTTAAAGCGCATGAAAATGAAAAAATACAACAAATTGGGCAGTTAAGACAGGGTGTTTCTAAAGTATTAGAAGACGAAAAATATTCACCATCTATAGAAAAAAAATACGTAGTAGCCGACATGATTACGGGCTTTGGTGTTTCTGAATCTGCTCGTCATTTTTATTCAATTTACGGGGGAAATATTATAGGCAAAAAAGTAATTGTACAGGGTTTTGGAAATGTTGGCGCTGCAGCTGCTTTTTATCTAACACAAGCGGGAGCTAAAGTAGTAGGTATAATTGATAGACTGGGTGGATTAATAAATGAAAACGGATTTACATTTGAGGAAATTACGCAGTTGTTTATTAATAGAAAAGGCAACACCTTAGTAAGCGACCACTTACTTTCTTTTGAAGAAGTGAATGCAAAAATTTGGGATTTAAATGCACAACTATTTATTCCTGCAGCAGCCTCAAGATTGGTAACCAAAGAACAAGTAGAGCGAATGAAAAA
>JBILKW010000195.1:0-3963 GCA_044376465.1 Sphingobacteriales bacterium
AGAATCTTCTGCACCAAGTAGCTTAAATGCAATGCAAACAAATATTGAAACAAATGGTGCCCCTTGGAAGTTTTCTCCAAGCGATAGAGCGAATTGGGTGAATGGGTAATGAGCACAGAGTATTGGATAGCGAGTAATCTCAATTTAGAATTTAGAGTTTAGTATTTAGGATTTAGAATTTAGTATTTAGGATTTAGAATTTAGTATTTATAAAATTGAAATTAGAAGAAGTAAAAGACGAGCAAGGACAGTATTTAAGTCCGAAGTTGCCAGACGAGGTTAAGAATTTTTTGATAGACATTGATGGTACTATTTGCGATGACATTCCGAATGAGGAACCAGAGCGAATGGAAGATGCAGCTTTATATGATGGTGCCGCAGAAATGATAAATAAATGGTTTGAAGAAGGACACATAATTACTTTTTTCACCTCGCGTACAGAAGCGCATAGAGCAGTTACAGAAAGATGGTTGGCTAAACATCATTTCAAATACCATGGTATACTTTTTGGTAAACCTCGAGGAGGTAATTATCATTGGATAGACAATCACATTGTTCGTGCAACGAGGTATGAAGGTAAGTTTACAGAACTTACAACCATAAATGCTAAAATTCAAGTATTTAAGGATTAGTATTTAGTATTTAGTATTTAGAATTTAGAGTTTAGTATTTAGTATTTAGAATTTAGAATTTAGAATTTAGAATTTAGAGTTTAGAGTTTAATATCACCATATATGGAGTTTAAAGTACCAACCATGGCTGAAATGATAGCCAAAGGCGAACAACCAGAAATTTTATTTTGGGTTGGCTGTGCAGGTAGTTTTGATGAACGAGCGCAGAAAATTACTCGCGATATTGCTAAAATCTTACATCATGTAGGGTTAAAATTTGCAATTTTAGGTACAGAAGAAAGCTGCACCGGCGACCCTGCAAAAAGAGCAGGCAATGAATTTTTATTTCAAATGCAGGCGATGAGCAATATTCAATTGTTAAATGCATACGAAGTAAAAAAAATAGTAACTGCTTGCCCACATTGTTTTAATACCTTGAAAAATGAATACCCAGAATTGGGTGGTAATTATGAAGTAATACATCATACTCAATTAATACAAGATTTAATAAACCAAGGTAAGCTAACCACAAGCAACGGAGAGTCGTTTAAAGGCAAACGCATTACGTACCACGATCCATGTTACTTAGGCAGAGCTAACGGTGTATACGAAGCACCACGTGAAGTATTGGCACAGTTAGATTCGGACTTAGTAGAATTAAAAAGATGTAAATCAAACGGATTATGTTGTGGTGCTGGGGGTGCTCAAATGTTTAAAGAACCTGAAAAAGGAACGAGAGATATTAACGTAGAACGAGTAGAAGAAGCACTTTCTGTAAAACCAGATATTATTGCAGCATCATGCCCATTTTGCATGACGATGTTAAGTGATGGGGTTAAACATTTTGAAAAAGAAAACGTTGTAGAAGTATTAGACATCGCTGAGATTACAGCTAAAGCAAACGGTTTATCATAATGAAAATGAATTGGCAAATAAATGAGTTCGACCCTAGTTCAAAAATCTGGATTTATACCATACATCCAAATTTAAATGAACAAATTGAAACTCATTTATCAGCAGAATTAACGGAATTTTGTAAACAATGGACTGCTCATAATAGAGAATTACGTGCATTTTTCAAAATCATTGAACATACTATTTTAATTATGGGTGTTGATGAACATTTAAATCCGGCGAGTGGTTGTTCTATTGACAAATCTGTTCATTTTTTAGAAGAATTAGAGAAAAAGTATTCTGTCGATTTCTTTAATCGAATGTTATTTACATGCGTCAACGAAGAAGATACCTTTAGTACACATACCAAAACTCAATTTGAAAGTTTAATTCAAGAAAATAAAATCACACATCAAACAACAGTTGTAAATACACTTGCATTAACATTAAAAGATTGGAATGAAAATGGTTTACAAACAATTGAAAAATCCTGGATGAAAAACTTTTTTAAGGTACTTGTTTAGATGAAAAAAAATATTTTATACCTAGTTATAGTTGTAGGCCTTTTTGCTTGTAAAAAAGAAAGTGATGATGTTACCAATCCAATAGGAAAATTAGGTTCAGTGCAATTAATATTTGATAATATAGTAGGAACTCAAGAGCTTGTTCTCGATTCGCAATCGTATATAAATGATTTTGATGAAGAATTTACAGTCGCAAAATTCAATTATTTCATTAGTAACATTGAGTTGAAATTAACAGATGGAACGTATGTAGAAATGCCCAAAGACAGTTCTTATTTTTTAATAAAAGAAAAAGATTTATTCTCGCACACTGCAAATTTAATTTGGGTGAATGAAGGTGAATATAGTGGCATTAGATTTATAATTGGGGTAGATAGTTTGCGAAGCACTATGCCGAAAGAAACTCAAAATGGTAATTTAGATCAAGGTGGTTATGCATCAGATATGTATTGGGTTTGGAACCAAGGATATATATTTATGAAATTAGAATGTCATGAATACCAACCTAAAGGTGGAGCAGCGCCTATACCATTTGTATACCATATTGGTGGATTCGGTGGTTATAATACTCCTACTATCAATAATATTAGAACCATCAGCATAGATTTTCCAAATAACATAACAGTTAGTCAATCAAAAAAATCTAAAGTATTTATAAAAACAGATGTTATGAAAGTACTTTCTGGACCAAATCCGATACAATTTTCTAAATACCCAACGGTAATGCTTACACCATTTTCCGTAAAAGTTGCTGATAACTATATGCAGATGTTTAGCATTGCTAAAGTTGAATAAAAAAATAACAATAGAAATGAACTATTTAAAACATATTTGTTTTTTAATTAGCTGTGCAATTATACTTTCATCTTGTGCTAAAGATGAAAGTATAAAAGTTACACCCGTAACAGAATTTAAAGGCTTTGAAAAACCCACAAACTTCCCAAATCCGTTATACAGATTTCAATATAATAAAGTTACAAAAGATGGTTTTGAATTAGGAAGAAAATTGTTTTACGATGGAATTCTATCCAGAGATGGAAGTATTTCTTGTGGAAGTTGCCATCAACAAATTGCTGCATTTGCACATTTTGACCACCCTGTATCACATGGAATTGATGATAGATTAGGAACAAGAAATTCGCCAGTATTACAAAACTTAGCATGGTCGCCTAGTTTTTTCTGGGATGGCGGTGTGTTCGATTTAGACTTGTTTTCTTTTGCGCCCATACAGAATCCTGTAGAAATGGATGAGGATATACAAAACGTACTTTCTAAATTAAAAATGCATCCAACATATCCAGGTTTGTTTAAAAAAGCATTCGGAACAGATTCCATCACGAGCACAAACTTTATGTATGCGCTCTCTCAATTCATGAATATGTTAGTTAGCAATAATTCTAGGTATGATAAATACATTGCCGGAGATGCAAGCGCACTAAGCATTACAGAGGTTGAAGGCCTAAATTTATTTATGCAGAATTGTAACCGTTGCCATACCGCTCCTTTATTTACTGATAACAAATTTCACAATAATGGCATTGCACGTTTAGCAGATAAAGGTCGCTATGAAATTACCTTAGTAGATTCTGATTTGTATAAATTTAAAACGCCTAGCTTACGAAATATTGAAAAAAGCATTCCTTATTTTCATGATGGAAGAACCAATACTTTAGAGCAAGTGTTGAACCATTATACAAGTAACATTCAGTCTACCGGAACAGTTGATGAAGGGTTAAAAGGAGGAATTGCTTTAAGTGCAGATGATAAAACAAAAATCATTGCATTCTTAAAAACATTAACAGACGATACCTTTTTAAAAGATACTAGGTTTAGCGAACAATAAGAGATTTAGATTTTTCTATCACTTCCTCATAATACCTTTCGTACACTGGCATGATGTGTTTAATATCAAACGTTTTTGCATGAGCTAAAGC
>JBILKW010000196.1:0-3937 GCA_044376465.1 Sphingobacteriales bacterium
GGGTGACCAGATTGGCAGGCATGTACCATACGAACAATGTCTCTTCTAACTTGTGAAGCTGTTTTTTCTAATTCTGTAATAGTTGACATAGAGGTTTATTTTAGCTCAAAAGTAGGGAAAAAAGGCGAAATTGCGAACTAACGAACTAGCAAATTAACGAGCGGTAGGTTGTAAGGAGATAAAAAAGTAAGTTGTGAGTTTCTAGTCACCAGTCTTTATTCACTACTTTTCATTTACCAAATCAAGTATCTGCCCTGCATGATCCTTTGTATCCACTTTCTCTATGATATGAGCAATCTTGCCTTTTTCATCAATAATAAAAGTTTTACGAGCGGTACCCATGTATTTGCGACCATACATACTTTTTTCAACCCAAACTTCATAAGAATTAACAACCGATTGGTCTGTATCTGCTAATAAAGGAAAAGGCAAATCGAATTTGGTGATAAATTTTTGATGCGATTTTTCATCATCAATACTTACGCCTAATAATTCGAATCCGTTTTTTTGTAATAGTTTATAATTATCGCGCAGGCTGCAAACTTCGGCTGTACAACCAGGAGTGTTATCTTTTGGATAAAAAAATAAAATCAATTTTTTGCCTTTATAATTAGCCAATGAAACTAAATTTCCATTTTGGTCTTTGCCTTTAAATGCGGGCGCTTTAGAGCCTTCTGTAATTGTTGCCATTTTATTTCGTGAAACTTGCTAAGTACTGGGTTTTGTTATCTTTCATATCAGTAACAACTAACCTGAACACATGTTTTCCGGGCGGACATTTTTCGTCGAATGTATAAGCCAACAGTGCATACTTTGCATCGTGAGTCATTAATACCCATTCATCGTCGATATAGGCATTAAATGATTTTACACCCGAGAGGTTATCGCCAATTTTGACTAAAATTTTTGAAGCGGCACGCATATTTCTACCGTTCGAAATATTTACGGGTTTAATGCTTGGACCAACAGAGTCGGCACCTAAATAAAAAGTTCCAAGCGTTTTAGCTTTGCCCTTTATGTAACCATCGTGATTGTATCCACCTGCAGAGCCTCTGCCAGCTTGTACCACCACTGCTTTTGATAATTGATAAGGTGTGAGATCACGTTCGGGTTTAATCCATACATCATACAATCCATGCACAGGAATATCCTTATTTCCGATGGTATATTTTGATGAGTAAGCATTGCCAACTTTTGGAGTACTGGTTCTGTAAAGTAATATACTATCGTAAAATGAATAGGGAGGAAATATTGCTTTGAAATTCCCAATTTCAATTTTATTTTGATCGGCGTACGACCAAAAATCTTTTGAATTACGGTAATTGCTAAATGTTAAATTATAAGGATTTTTATCAACACAATTGATGGTAAACTTAACGGTAGAAGTATTGCCTTTTACATCTTTTACAATATATTCCATGTTGTAAACATCGTTCGGTTCTAAAACGATTCTTCCTCTATTTGTTAAATCTTTATAAATAGTAAGTTGATTTCCGGGGTCAACAAAGCTTTTTTGAACCCATCTGCCTGAGTTATTTCGCTCTTTAAAATCGCAATGCGAGTTAATAGCACGAGTATGGTTAAAAAAGTAGCGTTCCATTTTAGAGAAATATATGCGCTCTCCATTTTGTTTTAATTCTACAGAGTACACTCCGTTTTGATTGCTGGAGTTGCTTTGCAAATCAATGGTTTCGATACCTAAGCCAATGGTACCCCAGGCATTAATAATGCTCCCATTATTTAAGGTATAATGTGGTCGGCTACCAGTTGCTGCGTAGCGTTGTTTTGTTTTTATATTATTTACGGAGCTGTTTTCATCTAAGGGGTAAATACTCACTGCTTGTATAATTGGGTCTACTTCGTCGGGCACATCAAATCCGCAAAGTAAAGGATTAATTGGTTCTTCAGTTAAAGCGTCTCTAATTTCGAAATGCAAATGAGGGCCTTGCGAAGCTCCTGAGTTGCCTCCAAAAGCAATAACTTGCCCCTTTTTTACGGGCAATATTTCTGGACTTAATAAAGTGTCTACTTCAAAGGTTTTTAAATTATATTGAAGATCTTTTAAGTATTGATTAAAGGGTGTATTGTAACGTTGTAAATGTGCATACACACTAACCAAACCATTGGGATGTGTAATGTACAGTGCATTTCCGAAGCCACTCGCTTGTACTCTTACTCTAGAGATATATCCATCGCCAACTGCGTAGATGGGTAAGCCTTCCATTGAGTTGGTGCGTATATCTATGCCAGAATGAAAATGATTTGGTCGCAATTCGCCAAAAGTTCCTGCTAAAAAAACTTTAATATCAACCGGGGACCTAAAAAAATCTTGTGGATATTCTCTGTCGCTATTATTATTTAATCGTGGGTATGAATAGTTAAATGCAAAGTTGGTAATTACTAATAAACTTAAGCCTATAACACTAATCGATTTTAAAATATAATGGTAGATGTATTTTTTCAATTTCATTTATTTCACTTCTAAACTTAATAATGATTGTGTGCCGATAAATGCTTCGAATTTATCGCCGATGTTAATTTTCCCTACACCTGCGGGGGTTCCGGTAAATATTAAATCACCTTTCTTTAAAGTGAAACGTTTAGAAAGGTAGGATATGATTTGTTCGAAACTAAAAATCATATCAGCACTATTTCCTTTTTGTACGAGGGTATTATTTTTTTCTAATGAAAAAGAAATATTTCTTAAATCTTTAAATTCATTTATAAGAATAAATTTTCCAATAGGAGCGCTGTGATCAAATGCTTTGGCAATTTCCCAAGGCAAGCCTTTTTGTTTACACTTTTCTTGTAAGTCACGTGCAGTAAAGTCTATGCCAATACCGATCGACTCTATGTATTTTTTTGCAAATTTTTCTGAAATATGTTTGCCCTCTTTTCCTATTTTTATCACTAACTCAACTTCATAATGTATGTCTGAAGAAAAATCTGGATGGTAAAATGGCTTACCATCTCGTAATAATGAAGTATCAGGTTTTAAGAAAACAACAGGTTCTGTAGGTACAGGATTATTGAGTTCTTTTGCGTGTTCAGAGTAATTTCTACCAACGGCCAATATTTTCATAGCATGCTTTTGTTGCGAAGATAAAAAAAACTGAATGGCTAGAAAGTAATGTGAGCAAATGAAGCCACACATTTATTCATATTTGTTAAAAAATAATTATTGGATGGAAATTCTTTTGATGGCCACTTCTGTGCCGACACTTACTTTTACGAAGTATAAACCTTTGGTAACTCTTGCAGGTACTCCGAATGATTGACGGTATTCGCCAACAGAATATTTGTCGCTTACCAAAACAGCTACATCGTTTCCTAATACATCGAGCAAACGAATTAATACATTACTTTCTTTTTTCACCACAAAGTTTACATTAATTTTATCGTTCGCAGGGTTCGGATAAACACTTAATGTGTTCACAAGTGATTTGTTTGCGAGGCTGGCGCTCAAACCAGTAACGTTAATCACTCCTGCCATTCCAGACCCATTTTGTTCACCATGTGTAGTGCTGTAAAATGGAATCGTGCCAGCGCTAGTCATTACAAACGACCGAGTATTATTAGAGCTGTTGAGATTAAAAGTTGGGATGCTTTGTCCGTCGTCTGAGCGAGTAGGGTTATTCCCAGAAACCCAAACAAATTTGATGGTATCACCAACGGAACAGTTAATTGCGCGAGGGCTGTAGTGGTGGCCATTTACACCTACACGAATTTCATACGTATTTTGGGCAAGCAGCGCAGAACTGGCTGTTAACGTAATAAATAGGATGATATGTATAGATTTTATCAACACATCCAAATATACTGAATTTTGTAAATAAGATTTTTAAATAATGTAACAATTTTGTAAAGTTGCCGAACAAATCCTTCTATATTTTCAACTTGAAAAGAATTTGGCAATTGATAATTATAAACTACATTT
>JBILKW010000197.1:0-3921 GCA_044376465.1 Sphingobacteriales bacterium
CATTGCATAATTTTCCCGGCTATTTTAATGGCGCATGGCGATTATATTTTACCAGATAATGTTCCTGCGAATGAGTTTTTAAATTTAGAAGGCGATAAAATTTCTACTTCAAGAAATTGGGCGGTTTGGTTGCACGAATATTTAGAAGAATTTAAAGATAAGCAAGACGTATTGCGTTATGTACTTTGTGCAAATGCACCCGAAACAAAAGACAACGATTTTACTTGGAAAGATTTTCAGGCAAGAAATAACAATGAGCTTGTTGCCATTTTCGGAAATTTTGTAAACCGAGTATTGGTGTTAAGTCAGAAATATTTTGATGGCAAAGTAATGGAGAGAAGCTCCTTAACAACTTATGATATAGAGGTGATGGAAGAGTTGAAAAAATATCCTTCTATTATATCGAATTCATTGGAGCAATTTAGGTTTAGAGAGGGCTTGCAAGAATTTATGAATTTGGCCCGATTGGGTAATAAATACTTGGCAGATACAGAGCCTTGGAAAGTTATTAAAGAAGATGAACAAAGAGTAAAAACCGTCTTAAATATTAGCTTACAGATAGCAGCTAACCTAGCTATTTTAGCAGAACCATTTTTGCCTCATACCTCAACAAAATTAAAAACCATGTTGAATTTAGAGTCCCATTTATGGAGCGAAGCAGGCAATGAAAATTTGTTGACAAATAACCATCAATTAGGAACATCAAATTTATTGTTTGAGAAAATTGAAGACGATGTAATTGAAAAACAATTGCAAAAATTAGAAGCCTCTAAAAAAGAAAACGAGCTAATGAATGCTACGGTAGAACCATTAAAAGAAAATATAAGCTTTGAAGAGTTTAGTAAAATTGACATCCGAGTTGGAACAATTTTGGAAGCCGAAAAAGTTGCCAAAACGAAGAAGTTACTAAAGCTGAAAATTGACACAGGTATAGATGTACGCACCGTGGTATCGGGTATTGCAGAATACTATGAACCCGAAAACATTATAGGTACACAAGTTAGTATTTTAGTGAATTTAGCACCTAGAGATATTAAAGGAATAACCTCTCAAGGAATGATTTTAATGGCCGAAAATGCCGATGGTAAATTAGCTTTTGTTAGTCCTTCGAAAAATATTTCTAACGGTGGATACGTAAAGTGAAGCATGAATGGTTGAATTTAAAATAGCCCTATCTTAATAAAAATGAAAAAAATAACTAAACCAACACTAATAATACTTACAATAAGTATAGTGGGTATATTCTTTGCGTTTAAATCGGATGAAATAGAAATGCCAGATTATCGAATTATTAAAAAATATGGAAACGTAGAAATTAGACAGTATTCGGCAATGGTAATTGCACAAACGTTGCTTGCCAAAACTTCTAATGAAAAGCAAATGAATAGTGGATTTAGAGTAATTGCGGGCTATATTTTTGGTGGAAATGAGCGCAATCAAAAAATTGCAATGACGGCACCCGTGGTAATGAATATGGCTGATACCGCTAGTATGTATTTTATAATGCCCAAACAATTTAGTTCATCACAACTACCTAAACCTAATTCAAATGATGTGAAAATTATAGATCAAAAAGCTAAAGTCATGGCAGTAATACGCTATGATGGGTTTTCTTCTGATGATAAAATTAAATTATATACCGATGAACTAGCTGCAGTTCTTGTTAAATATAATATTAAAACCACTGGCGCCTACATGTATATGGGCTATAACGCACCTTGGGATATTATTAATAGAAGAAATGAAATAGCAATAGAAGTACTCGAATAAACATTTAAGTAATACAAACCACAAAAGTTTAATTCTATGTTTTAGTAGTAGCCCTATGAGGAATCGAACCTCAACCCAGAGAACCGGAATCTCTAATTCTATCCATTAAACTATAGAGCCATAGCAAATATAGATAATCTTTAAATAATTATTTCTTTATTAATTATCTAAGCAGTATAATTCACAGAAATAATGACTTGCAGTCTGAAAATGAAATGCAATTTTAGCATAAATTGCGCCCTGCCATGGTCCAAATACTTATTTCTTATTATGAGTTCTCAAATAATCATCTAATAAATCAAATGATATAATTTTAGTAATTATTGGATACTTATGCATGTCCACTTCATTATTATTTATATCCATTTCTAATGAAATGTTGTGGAGATTATTACTGAAAATGATAAATATTGTAGATTGGTTTAGGTCCAAATAATTGAAATGGATAAATATTAGAGAAGGAATGTTATAAAAGCTTTTTAGATTACCTTCTTCATCTGTATAAATAACAAGTATTTTATTTATCTCGTTAGAATCGATATCATTTGCCTTAATTTTAAAATTTATTTTTGCATTTATTCGTGATGGAATAGAATGGGTATGAAAATTAGTGTTGGTCTGAAATCCTATTTTTCTTAAAAAGTTAATCATAAATCTACTAATGTTATTGTATCAACAATATACACTCTGAACATAAACAAAAAAAATCCATCTTAATCCATTGTTTATATACATGCAAATTTTTTATATATTTATCTGTTGCGTATGATAAATAAGACATTAATTATTGACAAAATAGAACTTAGATTTGGAAGAGAAATAAAATTCTCCTATGAATGCGATGAGCTCTCAAACCACATATTTCATTGTACTCATAATAGAATAAGCGCGCAAACATTAAGAAGAATATTTGGATTTATTAAAGACGGTGTTAAGCCATCTAATAGAACATTCGATTATGTATCCAGGTATTGTGGATATGATAGTTATGCTACATTACTAAAAAGTGGAAAACACAAAAAGATAGAAAAAAATAATCAAACCACTTTAAATACTATAAAAAACTTTTTTGATATTGAAGTATCAGGTGCTGAAGATTTAAATTATCAGAGAGCATGTTCTAATATTGCAAAGCTAATACTAAGTGATAAGGAATTATTCGATCAGCTTTCTGGTTATTTGGCAAACAACAACGTTAGTCAGGTTTATTTTTTTGAGAGATCGCCTTATCTTGCTAGATTATCAGATCAATATTTATCACATCTGAAAAAATACATGCAATCTAAAAAAACGGAGGAGGCACAGCTGTTTGGAAATTGTCTTTTTTTTCTATCTTATTTCCTTCGTGAAAGATACAACGAACTACCGAAGCTTTTAAAGATTATTAATGGGTTAAGAATTACAGACAAAACCCATGAATTTCCTCGCGCTAGAAAAAAGATGTCGAATATTTTGTTTGCATATTGTACTAATGATGCTGATTTGCAAAAAACATTAACCACACAGTCGTTTGAAGAACAAAATCGAATAAATAAAATCGAAAAAAATTATATTTTTCCGTTTTATCATTACATAATGGCGGATTGTTTTATATTAATTCGTGATTTTAATAGTGCAATGAGAATATTTAAAATTGCCGAATTAGATTATAAAAGCTATAATGAGAGCCAAATTGAGCATGGTTATTTTGAGCATTTTGATTTAATGAAAGCGATTACTTACTATAACCTAGGCGATTCTCAATCTGCTAAACGTATTCTCAAAAGAATAGACAGCAGCAAAGTCAAATTCACGATGCATTTATATCATATGCTTCATCGTAAAATATTAGAGTATAATTTGTGCCATACGAGTTCAGTAAAAAAAAGAAAATTATTAAGAGCGCAAATTGATTCTTTAATTGAACAAACAGGCTATACTTTTTTGAAAAAATCTATGCAAAGCTAAGTATTAGCTATATTTACCTGCCTTATTAACAAACTTTTAACGTTTTTTTATAAACTTTTCTTTTTGATTGTTGTTAAAAGGTCATGAAAAAATTATTAATTTCTAGTTTATTAGTCCTTATATGCGCTAATATTTACGCTCAAACAAATGTAAGTGGAGGAATTTTTAGCAATTCAACATGGACACTTGCAAACAGTCCTTACA
>JBILKW010000198.1:0-3915 GCA_044376465.1 Sphingobacteriales bacterium
TCCATGATACGTAGATGTTCGCCTGTTTCTAAATCATCTAACTGCTTTACTTTTACATCAAACCTACCGTAATTAAAACCATTATAGTCTTTCACTATTTCATTAAATAAATCATTAACTTTTGGATTTATTAAATGAGTAGCATCAATAAACATAGTGCCTTTACTATGGTTACCTATGGGTTGTGGGTATATAATTTCGCCCGCTTTCGGTATCATATACCATGTATCATCTAAATGTTCTTTTAAATAATCCCATACGAATATAGCACGGTAATTTTGTTGGAGTAATTCTTTAACAGACAACCTACCATCTCCCACTACTTTTAAAAATCCTTTTTCAACAATGGAGGTAACTGCATATTCAGATGTATTTGGAATTCTATAATACATCACCCCAAATTCATATTCGTAATCTATAAATTCTTGCAAAATAAAATCAATGGGATGTTTTTTTATTATTCTAAGCAACTGAACATCGTCATACACTTTCTCAACTCCTTCACCCCGCTCTCCTACATTAGGTTTAACAATTAATGGATAGGTAAATTCTTGCTTTACCTTCAGTATAATTTCATCATCAGAAATAGTAGCTTTTTTTAATAAAATAGATTTTGCTTTGTATTTTGAAGGGATGTGTCTTAAAATTTCTTCTTTGCTCTCACCTACAATACCACTTAAATAAATCGCAGGGTTTACATTTGTAAAAAATGTTGTATTTCTTTTTTTTATCATTAAATAAATAAAATACGGAACCGTTGGCAAATAAAACAACCAATATGGCCAAAACTCAAACCTCGTAATTCTTAAATATAACAACCTAAATTTCATTTCTTTCGCCAGTTCGCTAATTTGTTAATTCGCCAGTTCGATATACTTCATCTCTATATTATCAACTGTTTTCTGTACGGTGGTAACACTTACTGTTTGTATTCCATTTTCACGTTTCATGATTACATCATTACGTTTATCTCCTTTGCCTGCAAAAGTATGGAAATGGATAATATCTTCTTGTATATAACTTTCATGAGTACTTAACCAATCGGCAAACCACTGTTTTCGTTCTGCAATTATTTCATCTGTATATAAGGTACAAGATGACCATATATATTTTTCTAAATAGTTTAGTTCTTTATGATGAATTTTTTTTCCATCCCATCGTACTTCGTGGAAAGAACAGCTTGTATTGGATTTTATAAGCAAGGTGAAATTTTCTACTCCATCAAAATTATATTCTGCAATGTATTTTTCTACTGATAAATATTGAAAAAAATCTAATAATACCAGGCCTCTACTTAATCGGTATGGTGGATTATGTTGATGTTTTATAAACGCACCATTTAGTAAACACAAAGTATAGTCTTTACTCATAGCAATCCAAGTTCCATTGGCTTTAGGATCTTTTGGGAAAGTTATATTTTGTTTAAATAGTAAATACTCTTTTGGAAATAATGCTGCAGGACGTTGATTCCATTCATCGCGATTTGAGGTGATGATAAATCCATCCTCTAATGGCAAGTAACTTACTGTGCACATTGCTTTTCTTGAAATTGAATAGTTGAATATGCGGTGCCAAAATTTTCTGCCAACTTAATATTTGTAAAGCTAGATTTTACAGCAATTGCCATAATTGCAAAATGGTGAATGGCATGTTCGATGTTATATACCAATTCTCTAAAATAAGTGCTATTTACATGGAAATTTTCATTGGGATGGTACTCCGTGGCTAATTTAATTGGCACATCTACCTTTTGCTGTTCTAAAGCTGCCGATATTCCCTCAATAATAATTATGGTGTATTCTATGTTCGTTTCAATTTGCAAATTACGCTCACGCTTATCGTAATTTATTTCCTCTTTATGCAGCCCTTTTAGTAAACATTCATAAAACTCTACTACATGTCGCACATGTTTTCCAATAGTGTTTTCTGATAGAATTGGTAATGGCTGTGCATATTGTTCGTTTGTAAATTGTAACAACATATTTTTAAGTTGCGATAGAATATCAATATTTTTTTTTATAAGATTCATAAGCTTAAACAAATTTAATTTATTACATGTTATTTGATTGTCGTTGACCGGACATTTTGTACTATTTTTTATTTATTTGGTTTTTAGGGTTTATCAATTAAACTACTGTGTATTAATATTTCCTTACGGTCGTATTTTATGTGTCCTTCGGTTTCCAAGTCGCGCATTAATTGTGTTACTGTTTGCCTCGACGAGCAAATAAGGCCAGCAATATCTTGGTGAGTTAAATAGTTATCAATTACCCAATCAAAACCAACTCTATGCCCCTCCGTATTTATCCAATCTTTTAAAAAGGATATTAACCTACTTCTAACATCTTTAAATACAAGATTGGTGTACTTATTCTCAATTTTTTTTAGCTTTAGGCCCATAAGTTTAAAGTACTTCAAAGCAATATCAGGGTTTTTGGTAAGTATATTTTCGAAGTCAGTAATTCTAAAACTACATACAATTGATTCTGTACTTAATGCCACTGCAAATTCATTCATTACATCCCCATCTAAATTTATTGATCCAAATAAATCATCTTTTTGGATGATGTCTATTATAATTTCGTCGCCCTTCAAATTATATTGAACAATTTTTAGTACTCCCTTCTTTAATAAGAAAATACGATTTTGTAAATCTTCATTAAAACAAATGGATTCTCCTTTTTTTGCATGCTTATGTTTACTGATGATGCACAAATTTTTTATTTCTTCATTACTCATGGAAGAGAATAGTTTATGATTTCGTAAATACCAAAACTTATGATCAGAAGAATTATGTGTGTTTGTCGAATTCATTTTATTGATCTACGTATTAAAAATAGGCATTAGTCAGTAAGCCGACAAATAATTAAATCTAAGTTTCGTTTATTTGAATTGTAACAAAAATAAAATATGAAAATAAGCTACACGATATTAGCATTACTCATGCATACATTAACTGTAAATGCTCAAGTTAATAAAGACGATAAAGGTATTGCTGTAAAGGGTTTTGACCTGGTTTGTTATTTTCAAAATACACCTAAAAAAGGAATTGCAAATTTTTCGGTTAAGTTTAAATCCGCAACTTATTTATTCCAAACAGAAGCCAACAAAAATTTATTTATAAGCAACCCTAGTAAATATTTACCTATGTATGGTGGTTATTGTGCCTATGCCATGGGTTTTGATGGTTCCTTAGTAGAAATAGATCCCGAAACGTATAAAATTATTGATGGCAAACTTTATTTATTCTACAACGCTTATTTCAATAATACAAAAACTAAATGGGATAAAGAGGAGAAGAGTTTGAAGCAGAAAGCGGACAACAATTGGAAATTAGTCGCTAGTCATTAATATTTAATATTTAATATTTAGTATTTAGAATTTAGTATTTAGTATTTAGAGATTAGTATTTAGAATTTAGTATTTAGAAATTATACTTTTATGAAATTCAACTTCCTCTTAAAATTAGCAATTGCTGTAATACTATTACAAACATTGTATTTCAAATTTACTGCCAGTGCAGAATCAGTATATATATTTACCACCTTGGGTTTGGAGCCACATGGCCGAATTGGAATTGGTATAATGGAACTCATTGCATCCATCTTATTATTCCCGAAAAGAACGAGCATTTATGGAGCCATGCTAGCTGCAGGATTAATGGCCGGTGCACTATTTTCACACCTTACAAAACTTGGCATTGTAGTGATGAACGACGGTGCTGAATTGTTTGTATTGGCACTGGTGGTGCTAGCTTTGAGTTTGGTCTTAGCGTGGCGTTTAGTCTTTAGTCGCTAGTATTTAGATTGTAGAAAGAGAACTCTTCGCTATAAGACCTGAGACGGCGAATGATTAGAAATTAGAAATTAGAATTTAGAATTTAGAATTTTAATTTTAATTCCTTTGTGTGTACTT
>JBILKW010000199.1:0-3899 GCA_044376465.1 Sphingobacteriales bacterium
GGCTAGCATTAAAAAATTAGCATCGCAAACCGCTTATTACGGGTTAAGCAGTGTTCTTGGAAGAATGCTTAACTATGCCTTAGTTCCATTACACACAAGGGTGTTGAGCAATCAGCAAGATTATGGTGTGGTAGGAGAACTCTTTGCCTATGTAACCTTTTTAAATATTTTGTTTTTATATGGAATGGAAACCGCATTCTTTCGTTATGCATCCAAATCCAACGAACCATCAAAAATATATAATTCAATATTTAGTAGTGTATTAGTTACAAGCTTAACGCTGTGCGCCTTGTTATACATAGCCTCTCCAAGCTTGCTTACTTACCTAAGCCTAGGCAATACAAGCAATTTATATAGAATAGAATATTTGTATTTATTTATAGCAATTATCGGAATTGATGCCATAACGGCCATCCCATTTGCTAAATTAAGATTAGAAAACAGACCCATTAAATTTGCGGGAGTACGAATAGCAGTAATTACTATAAACGTATTATTAAATTGTTATTTTTTGCTTTTCTGTCCGTATTGGAAATCTAGTCACCCCGATAGCCTTTGGGTTTCTTTTTATGTAGAAACTGATCAAGTGTACTATATATTTTTAGCACAATTTATGGCTACTTTTTCAACCTTGCTATTTTTATATAAAGAAATAATACAAGCAAAATTACAATGGGTTTGGAAAGAAATGAAACCCGTTTATATTTTCGCATTGCCTTTATTGTTTGGTGGTTTAGCGGGCATGACTAATGAGACCTTGGATAGAATTTTGTTGAAATATTATTTACCCGGAACAACAGAAGAAAGATTAGCACAGATCGGCATTTATAATGCAGCATACAAGTTGTCTATTTTTATGACACTCGCTATACAAGCTTTTAGAATGGCTTCAGAACCTTTCTTTTTTTCTATCAATAAAAATATAGACGCTACAATAGTATATGCAAAAGTGATGAAGTATTTTGTACTTGTTTGTACTGTAATATTTTTAGGTGTTGTATTGCATATGAATTTGTTAGGGCTTATACTGGGCAATGGTTACAGACAAGGACTAGGAGTGGTTCCTGTATTGTTATTTGCAAATTTATTTTTCGGCATTTACATCAACTTATCTATATGGTATAAGATAAGTGATAAAACTATTTACGGTGCGTACATTACCTTAGTGGGGGCATTTTTAACCATCATTTTAAATATAATTTTAATACCATTATTTGGATACGTAGGTTCTGCTTGTGCAACTGCAATTTGTTATATTTCGATGGCTATAATTTGTTACGCTACAGGACAAAAGCATTACCATGTGCCTTATGATATTAAAACCATTGTAAAATATTTAGTATTGATGTTGCTGTTTTATTTTAGTTCTGTGTACATTAAAATATCATTAACAGATACAACTCTTTTAGTACATCAATTAATTGATACTACTTTGTTTTTTATTTATTTGGCTTATACTTTTAGTCAATTTAAAAGTTTACTTAAAAATTCTGATGGAAGTAAAAATAGTTAACCAATCTAAACATCCATTACCCGCTTATGAAACAATGTATTCTGCAGGTATAGATTTAAGAGCGAATATTGAGGAAGAAATGATATTGTTGCCACTTCAACGTATATTAATTCCTACAGGTTTATTTATTGAATTGCCCATAGGCTACGAAGCTCAAATTCGACCGAGAAGTGGGCTTGCATTTAAGTTTGGGCTAACAGTGTTAAATTCACCTGGTACAATTGATGCAGATTACAGAGGAGAGATTAAAATTTTGCTTGTAAACTTATCCAACGATAATTTTACGGTTAAAGATGGAGAGCGTATTGCCCAAATGATCGTGTGTAAGCATGAAGTAGTGGAATGGAAACCAGTTGAGCAATTAAGCAATACAGAGCGAGGAGCTGGAGGGTATGGGCATACTGGCATTGGTTAGTCTATACTCAATTATTTTCTTATTTTTGTGGCCTTTATACATAATTATTATTGATTAATTAGAAGATGAGAATAATAGTACCGATGGCAGGGATGGGGAAAAGAATGCGCCCTCATACGCTTACCACACCAAAACCATTGATTCCTGTTGCAGGAAAGCCGATTGTACAGAGATTAGTTGAGGATATTGCCAAAGTTTGCGGACAAAAAGTAGAAGAAATAGCTTATATAGTTGGTGATTTTGGTAAAGAAGCAGAAGATAACTTAATAAAAGTTGCGGAGAGTTTGGGTGCAAAAGGCACTATTTGTTACCAAAAAGAAGCCTTAGGAACTGCTCATGCGATTTATTGCGCTAAAGAAAGTTTAACAGGGCCAGTTGTGGTTGCTTTTGCCGACACTTTATTTAGAGCAGATTTTATTTTAGATGCTGAAAAAGACGGTATAATATGGGTTCAACAAATTGAAGACCCACGCCAATTTGGGGTTGTAAAGGTGAACGCCGAAAATGAGATTACAGATTTTATAGAAAAACCTCAAACTTTTGTGTCTGATTTAGCCATTATTGGGATCTATTACTTTAAAGACGGTGAATATTTAAAGTCGGAAATCGAATATTTATTGGATAACGACATTAAAGAAAAAGGAGAATACCAGTTAACGAATGCTTTAGAAAACATGAAGCAAAAGGGCACTAAGTTCTCTCCAGGTAAAGTCGACGAATGGCTAGATTGTGGTAACAAAGATGCTACTGTTTATACAAACCAGCGAGTACTCGAAAATGTAAAAACAAAAGAGTCTTTAATTGCAAACTCAGCAACCATTATGAATTCAGAAATTATCGAGCCATGTTTTATTGGCGAAAATGTTCACATCGAGAATTCTAAAATTGGTCCGCATGTTTCTGTTGGTAGCAATACAAAGCTTGTAGACTCCGTTATTAGTAACAGTATAATTCAAACAAATGTAAAAGCAGAAGCCTGTAACATCAGTAATTCTATGGTGGGGCATTATGCAGATTTAAATGGAGCCAATGGATCACTTAGTATTAGCGATTACTCTACCATACAAAAGAGCTAGTTATCTTTCTGTTTTTGTTGTCGTTTTTTTATTGGGATTTACTAGTAAAGAAGCGCATGCACAGAAAAGAAACAAAACTGCAGTTGCAGACACCATTAGTGCCGAAGTCCAAGAAAAAATTAGTACTTATTTTTTTGAAGGCTTGAGGCAGAAAAATGTCGACAATGAAGATGCAGCAATTCGTAGTTTCTTAAAAGTTGTAGAGCTATCGCCTAAAAATGATGCTGCATTTTTTGAATTAGGCTTGTTATATACACAAAAGAAAAAATACATCGATGCGGTTTCTGCTTTTGCAAAAGCTACAGAGCTTAAACCTACTAACGAATGGTATTTAAATTCATATGCCAAAGCACTAGAAAATACTGGCGATTATAAATCTGCTCTACACCTTTATGAAAAACTAACTAAGCAATCTCCAGAAAAAATTGAAATATTTTTTGATTTAGCCTCGGTTAAAATTTATTTACAAGACTATAAGGGCGCTATAAACACGTACAATGATATCGAAAAAAGAATTGGCGTAAATGAAGACCTAATAAATCAGAAACAAAAGATTTGGTTAAAGTTGGGCAAAGTAGATAAAGCTGCCGAAGAAGCTAGGCGTTTAATAAAAAAGGATCCTACAGAGATTCGATATAAAATGAATTTAGCTGAAATTTATTTGGCTAACAAAAAAATGGATAAAGCAATTGTGGTATTGCAAGAAATATCAGATATAGATCCTAATAATAGTTTTGTTCAATTAGCGTTAGCTGATTATTATAGAGAGAAAAAAGAGGATGACAAATCTTTCGAATATTTAAAAAAAGCATTTGTAAATCCAAACTTAAATATTGATCAGAAAGTTAGAATTTTATCTCCATACTTTAGCGTGTTAGATGATGTTAAGATGAAG
>JBILKW010000057.1:0-12002 GCA_044376465.1 Sphingobacteriales bacterium
CAACCGTTCAAGTAAACAGAATGGCATATAGTAATGAAAATACTTATCAATCTTTTTTAGGATTAATTGCTCACGAATATTTCCACCTATGGAACGTAAAAAGATTAAGACCGGAAGTGTTGGGTCCGTTTAATTATGACGAGGAAAACTATACAAATATGCTATGGGTTTCTGAGGGATTTACAGCATTTTATGATAATTGGTTAGTAAGAAGATCGGGCTTTAGTACTCCCGACAAATACTTAGAATTAATAGCAAATGAGTATGCTGCCCAAACAAATTTACCGGGAGATAAAATACAATCTGTTGCCGACGCAAGTTTTGATGCATGGATAAAATTTTATAGACGAAATGAAAACTCAATCAATTCACAAGTATCTTATTATGACAAAGGCAGTATTATAGCATCTTTATTTAACCTAATGATTATTGAACATTCGGGCGCTAAACAGAATTTAGATGATTTAATGAGTTATTTATATAATGAATACTATGAAAAAAAAGACAAAGGATTTAGCGATGAAGAATTTAAAAAAGCTGCTGAAAAATTTACAGGAAGAGATCTTACCTCTTTCTACAACAACTATATTTTTGGTACAGAAAGTATAAATTACGAAAGCTATTTATTAGTAGCAGGATTAAAACTCACAAACATCAATGCAACAAAAAATGAGGTGTATTTTGGTGCTAACTCAAGTGTGAGTAATGGTAAAATAATAATTACATCGGTATTAAAAAATACACCAGCATATACAGCAGGAATAAATGTTAATGATGAAATAATTGCTATTGATAATTATAGAGCGGATGATCTTACTAAAATGTTGAGTTATAAAAAACCTGGAGATAAAATATTGATTACCTTGAGCCGAGATGGGATGCTAAAAAACATTGAAGTTGTATTATTAAAAAACACGAATGTGAAGTATAAGATTGAAAAGCTACCAACGTTAACTCCGGAACAAGAGGCTGCCTATAAAAAATGGGTAAACTAAACAGAGGTAACTAATGTTACATTGTTTAATTGCTGGCTTGTTTAAATTTGCACAATTATGATCGTATTAAAAAAATACAAAATGGAGATTATTGGAACCTTTGTAGGTGCAGGGCTGGGATATGCCTATTATTATTTTGTAGGATGTAACAGTGGCACATGTGCCATCACCTCAAAACCACTAAACAGCACATTATACGGAGCTTTGATGGGCTTATTGTTTTTCAGTAGCATATTAAAATAAAATGGATATGAAGATAAAGTATAGTTTAATATTAGTGTTACTTCTTGCTACATTGGGTAGTTGCAGTAACGGACAAGGTTCTAAAACGAAGCTTAACGCAGCTGAATTCAATGAAAAAATGAAAAGCAGTAAAAATGCGATTGTATTGGATGTGAGAACACCGGCTGAATTTAATAAGGGCCATTTAGAAAATGCCGTAAACATTGATTGGAACAACAGCAGCTCTGAAAACGAACTTAAAAAACTTGATCCTACAAAGGAGTATTTTGTATACTGTTTAAGTGGAGGTAGAAGTTCTGCAGCAGTAGAATTTTTGCGAAACAATGGAATTAAAAATGTATATGAATTAACCGGTGGTATTATAAAATGGAGAGCGGCAGGCTTACCAGAAAATAATACTAACACAAGCAAATCTGGGGAGAGCAATGGTTTAACGATGGAGGCATACCAAGCCTTGTTAAAAAATGATAAAACAGTAGTGATTGATATTTTTGCAGAATGGTGTGGCCCTTGTAAAAAAATGGCACCCTACTTAAACGAAATGCAAAGCACTATGAGCGACAAAGTGGTAATTATTAGAATAGATGCCGACAAAAATGTGGATTTGTGCAAGCAATTAAATATTGACGCATTGCCTACCGTTTACGTTTACAAACAAAACAATAAAACATTTGAACACGTTGGCTTTTTAAGTAAAGAAGACTTGGTTAAGGAATTATAATCGTATATTTAGGAGTATTGAAAGGCTTGCATACCAATAATATGCAAGCCTTTTTCATTTCAAACATATTGAATAGTACAATGTTATAAGAATATTATGAAAATACTATTAACAGGAGCTACAGGTTATATAGGCAAACGATTACTACCCGTTCTGTTAGAAGAAGGGCACGAAGTATTTTGTTGTGTAAGGGATGCGAAACGTTTTCCGAATGATGGCATTTATAACAATCCTTTAATAAAAATAATTGAAATAGATTTTCTAAATGATGTTTCAAATAATGAAGCAATAAAGGATATAGATGCAGCATATTATTTGATACATTCTATGAGTGCGAGTACCGGAGATTTCGAAAAATTAGAAGAGCTTTCTGCAAATAATTTTATCAGGTTTATAGAACACACAAGCGTAAAACAAATTATTTATTTAGGTGGAATTACTAATGAAATGCAACTCTCTAAACATTTATCATCTAGGAAAAATGTAGAGAATATTTTAAAGATAAGCAATATACCTGTAACAGCATTAAAAGCAGGTATTATAGTAGGTTCAGGCAGTGCCTCTTTCGAAATTATTAGGGATTTAGTTGAGAAACTCCCTCTAATGATTACACCTAAATGGTTGAATACAAAAATTCAACCCATTGCCATACGTAATGTTCTAGAATATTTAATGGGTGTGCTACTTAAACCAGAAACATACAACCTGTCGTATGATATTGGAGGACCGCAAGTATTGACTTACAAAGAAATGCTTTTACAATTTGCAAAAGTACGCAGATTAAAGCGATACATTATTACCGTACCAGTAATGACACCGAGAATATCATCCTATTGGTTATATTTTGTTACTTCTACTTCATATAAATTAGCCGTAAATTTAGTCAATAGTATGTATGTTGAAGTAGTTGCAAAAGATAATCTACTCGAAAAATTATTAAATATAAAAAGTATCCCTTATAAAGAAGCGGTAGAGCTGGCCTTTCAAAAAATTGAACAAAACAATGTAATATCAAGTTGGAAAGATTCATTAATATCAAGTTATGCAGATAATACACTATTAGAACACATATCTGTACCAACGAATGGATGTTATATTGATAAACGTTTAACAGAAATTAAAGGGAATGAAGATATAGTACTACAAAATATTTGGGCAATTGGTGGTGAACGTGGATGGTATTATGGCAATTGGTTGTGGAGCATACGTGGATATTTGGATAAACTCATGGGTGGTGTTGGCTTAAGAAGAGGACGCACGAATTTATTTACAATACACACTGGAGATACCCTAGATTTTTGGAGAGTACTGGCTGCCGATAAGCAAGGCAAACGCTTGTTATTATATGCTGAAATGAAATTACCTGGCGAAGCATGGTTAGAATTTAAAATTATAGAAAGGGCAGAAAAGAAATATTTAAAACAGGTGGCAACTTTTAGACCAAAAGGATTATTAGGCAGATTGTATTGGTATGCCGTACTGCCTATGCACTTTTTTGTATTCGATGGAATGTCTAAAAACCTCATTAAATACAACAATAAGCTATAATACAAGTGAAAAAACCAAATTATGCTTTATAATCCATACATTTGTAAAAAATATTATCCTTATACCATATATGGCAAAATCACAAGAAACCTTTAACAAAAAAGAAAAAGAAAAGAAAAGGCTTAAAAAGAAGCAAGACAAGGAACAAAAAAAAGAAGACCGTAAAGCCAATTCTGATAAAGGTAAAAGCTTGGAAGATATGTTTGCTTATGTAGACCATAACGGTAATATTTCATCAACTCCCCCTGATTTAACTCAAAAGAAAGTTTTCAAAACAGAAGATATACAAATTGGTATATCACGTCAAGAAGCAATTGATCCTGCAGATTTACTAAGAAAAGGAACGATCACATTCTTTAATCAAGAAAAAGGTTACGGTTTTATTAAAGACCACGTAACTCAAGAAAGTGTTTTTGTACACATCAATGGCTTGGCTCAACCCGTAAAAGAAAACGATAAAGTGAGTTTCGAAACAGAGATGGGACAAAAAGGTATAAATGCGATTAAAGTAAAATTAATTTAATACTTGCTTTTTAGTAATAATCTGAATTAGGCTTGCAAAAATCACAACCAACACGCAACCTATCACATTTAACCATAAAAAGGCTGTTAAATCTAGCCAATAAAATATACACACTATAATTTCAGCGAATGCAGCTCCATAAAAAACTGCATTCGCTTTTATTTTTTTAAAGTAAAACGCAACCACAAAAATTCCTAATATAGTTCCGTAAAATAAGGATCCCAAAATATTTACAGCTTCAATTAGATTGCCAAGTTTACCGGCATAAAATGCTATAAACATACAGAACACTCCCCAGCCTACTGTTAACCATCGCGATGCTTTTACATAGTCGCCTGTTACATCTTCTTTTCTAATTAATCTTTTATAAATATCAATTACACTTGTAGAAGCTAATGAACTTAGGCCAGAAGCAGTGGAACCCATAGATGCTAAAAATATTACAGCAATAATTAATCCTATTAAACCCTTCGGCAAATAATGCATTACGAAATTTAGAAAAACATAATTACTATCGTCGGAATCCTTAGTTGTATTTGAAGAGGTAATTACTGCTTTTGCTTTTTTACGCAATGCCTGATACTCTTGTTCGTAAATTACCAATGCACGTTCTTCTTTCTCTATACTTTCATTCGAATTATTTTTATATGCTTTTGATAATTGAATGATTGCAGTTGATTTCTGTTTGGCTAAAACAGCTGCTGCATTTTCAATAGAATCGTACTGTTTAGAGTATATAGATGTTTTTACTTCGGTTACTGCGTGTTCGTTGAAATATACCGGTGCTTCGTAAAACTGATAAAAAACTACCAACAAAGCTCCTATCAATAAAATTAAAAACTGCATGGGAATTTTTACAATACCATTCATAATTAATCCCATTCTGCTTTCTTTAATAGATTTACCTGCTAAGTACCTACCTACTTGAGATTGATCCGTTCCGAAATACGAAAGTGCAAGAAAAAAACCGCCAATTAGTCCAGACCAAACATTGTATCTGTTGTTTAAATCAAACTTAGTATCGATGGTATTTATTTTACCTAGTTTTTCTGCAAGATGATATGTTTCAGTAAATCCGAAGCCTTCAGGCAACATATGCACAATCATATATCCGGCTAAAAACATTGCGGAAAAAATAATAATCATTTGTAATAAATGCGTGTATGATACCGCTTTTGTTCCTCCATAAACGGTATATATAATTACCAATACAGAGATTATACTCGTTGTATAAATTTGCGATATGTTTAAGATGGTAGATAATATAATAGATGGCGCATAAATGGTAATTCCTGTTGAAACTCCACGTTGTAGTAGAAATAAAATTGCTGTAAATGTTCTGGTTTTTACATCAAAGCGCTGTTCTAAAAACTCATAAGCCGTATATACTTTTAAGCGATGAAATATAGGGATGAATGTAATGCACAATACCAACATCGCAATTGGCAAGCCGAAATAAAATTGCACGAATCTGGTACCGTCTGTAAACCCTTGCCCAGGTGCAGAAAGAAATGTAATCGCTGATGCTTGCGTAGCCATAACAGATAAGCCTACATTATACCAAGGCATTTCTCTATCACCTAGTAAATAAGCATCCATACTTTTACTTCCTCTGCTTCTATACACGCCGTATAAAACAATGAGTAAAAGTGTACTTGCTAATACTACCCAATCTATCGCCGACATATTTATTTCGTTTGGCTAACAATATTTGCAAATAACCTATAGGCTCCCGGAACTCCTGCAGGCAATTGCCTGAAGAAAGAAATGCCCGTGTAAGTAAACACTCCTTTGCCATATTTGCAAGTAATTAATATACCGTCATTAGGTTTTTCTGTAGCATCATTACATACAAACACTTTGCTGTATTTATCGTCTATTTTAGTTACAAAATACAATCCGCGTTCTTGCACCCAATTATCAAAATCTGCAGTAGTAATTTTATTCGGATAATTTAAAATTGATTCTTTCTCCGACACAAATTTCATTTCAGCATGCTCATCGGTAACCCTGTCTCGTCCAATTTGAAAAGGGTAAGGGCCAATAGTTGCCGTAACTGAACTAATAAAATTACTTGTATTGTATTGAACAATATAATTTCCACCGTTCTCTACATACTTCATTAATTTAGCATAATGTGCTTGCATATTTTCATTTGTATTGTATAACCTAATGCCTGCAACTATTACATCAAATTCAGATAAATCTTTGTTTGCTAAATTTTCATCGTTTAGCATAGTAACTTCAAAGCCTAGGTTTTTCAATGCTTCTGGCACTTCATCACCAGCACCTGCAATATACCCAGCTTTCTTTCCTTTAATTTGTATGTTTATTTTTTCTACTTTAATTCCTGCGTTTTTTACTTGTACTTGCGTAGGAATATGATCGTAAATTATACGTTCTACACTTTTGGAATAACTTTTACCATCTATTTCAACTATAGGCTCAATAATACCAGTACTTGGGCTTGCATTTGTGTAAAAAACATCAAAATCAAAAGCTACACTAGCATTAGTAGTTACGCACTCGAAAGGGAAATTTTTAGGCGAATAATCCCAACCCTCAGGAACTTTTAACTTAATTTCTCCTTTCACATTTTCTTTATTTGTATGTACTACTACTTGTACTTTTTTTGTGGAAATAGCATTTGTAAAAATTAAATTTTTAGAGGGAAAACTTAGGTCAACTATAGGCAATACTTCAACGTTTCTATACAACTCACCTTTAACCGGATCGGTCCATTTATACACGAATTCTTTTGTAATGCTATACTCTTTGCCTGCAATTGTAAAGCTGAATTTTACTGGAATTGCTACATCGTTAAATGCCTTGCCAATATTTTCTTGATTTGCAACATGGAACATACCTTTGCTCGGATTCTCTAATAACCAGTATGGGTTAGAATATAATTGATTTGGTGGAATACTAATTTTACTTATATAAGAAATTAGTTTGTTGTTTTCTAGTACTACATTAACCGTGGTATCAAAAACATTTGCAATATTTATAGTATTCAGTTTTACATTTACTGCAGATCTATTAATTGCTTGTATGTTTATTTTTATAGTTGAGCTTGGAGTTACATAATAATTTATTGCTGTTACTTCTGCGAAAATTCCAGCACATGCAAATATTAATTCTTGTACTTCTCTAATTTTTTGTGATTTCCAATAGTCATTATTTAATGTTTTTAATTCGGTTTCTAATTGAACCAAAGAAGGAATAGAACTTGATGGAATGTTTGCATCAAACTCTTTATTTATTTTAGCAATTAATGCACGTATTTTTTGAGAATTTTGAATTCTGCTCCACGAGAAATCGATGCCATTAAAAATTGAGGTTTTTACACTATCCCCTTTTATAAACTTAAAGGTTTCTACGGTAGAACCTCTTTGCATAGGCACTCCAAATCCTTGACTTTTATGTTGCGATCTACTTTGCGAGGCAATTTCGCCATAGCTCTTGCCTAACAATGCATTGTAATTTCCAATTTCTAGTTTAGTAAATCCTTGCCCATCACTTTGTGGTCTGCCTCCAAAATTAAATCCATTCCATACCAAACGTTTTACTTTCCAAGGATTCACGAAGGCTAATTGTTCTTTGTATTGAGATGGGTCTGCAGCAGCATCCATGGCTAGTTCAGCTAATATTGCCGAAGCGGTATGATGTCCATGTCCGCCAGAACCATCTGTTGGGAAACGTGTGATGATAATATCTGGTTGAAATTTTCTTATCACCCAAACCATATCTGCAATAATCGAATCTTTATTCCAAAAATTTAAGGTCTCCTCCGGATTTTTTGAAAATCCAAAATCAAAAGCTCTCGTAAAAAACTGTTCTGCACCATCCACTTTTCTTGCCGCCAATAGTTCTTGGGTACGTATCATACCCAATTTTTCTGATTGCTCTGTTCCAATTAAATTTTGTCCACCATCGCCTCTAGTTAAAGAAAGGTAGGCAGTTCTAACTTTTAATTCATTTGCCAAATAGGCTAACAACCTTGTATTCTCGTCATCTGGATGGGCAGCAATGTACAATACTGCTCCAACTTTATTCAATTTCTCTAATTTCAATTTTATTTCTGCTGCATTTTGTGCAATAGAAAATTGTATCGAAAACATCAATATAAACGTATAAATAACTTTTTTCATCAGTATGAATTAGAATTTTGAAGATAACAGAAAAAAATGAATAGCCCAAGATTGTATAAAATCTATACTACTCAAATAGATGTTTTTACATTATAGCTAAATCCTAAAAAAATTGACTAAATATGACTAATGTCATTTTTATACCCATTAGGATAAGCTTATTTTGTGTATGAATAAGGTGATCGTTACGAACTCTCTCTGCTATCATTGCTCAGAAAAATACGATGAGCAGGTTATATATTACGACCAAAAAGCTTTTTGCTGCGAAGGTTGTAAATTGGTATACGAACTCCTTTCAGAAAATAATCTTTGTAATTATTATAATCTGGAAGATAAACCAGGCATCACCCGCAAAGATGCCCATCAACAATATCGATATTCATTTTTGGACGATGAGGATCTTAAAAAATCATTAATTAATTATACTGATGGTAAAGAAACCCACATTACCCTACATGTGCCTAGCATGCATTGTAGTTCTTGTGTTTATTTACTAGAAAATTTAAATAGATTAGACATAGGAGTACTTAGAGCAAGGGTTAACTTCCCTAAAAAAGAAGTAGAAATTATTTTCGATGAAGTCAAAACAAAACTAAGTAGCATAGCCGATTTAATTTCGAGTATTGGATACGAACCTCATATTAGTTTAGAACAAATTGAAAAAAATCCAAATAAAAAAATTAATAGGTCTAGAATTTACAAAATTGGTATTGCGGGTTTCTCATTTGGAAACATCATGATGTTAAGTTTCCCAGAGTATTTCTCTTTAGGAAATTTTTTTGATCAAGAACATTTTACACATTGGTTTGGATATTTAAACATTTTACTTTCTATTCCTGTATTTTTTTATTCAGCAAGCGATTTTTTTGTGTCTGGAATTAAAAGTTTACGTAAAGGTTTTTTAAACATAGACTTACCAATTGCACTTGCAGTATTAGTTACCTTTGTAAGGAGCTTATATGAAATTAGCACTAGCACAGGTGCCGGATATTTAGATTCTATGTCGGGTATCGTATTTTTTATGCTGATAGGGCGATATTTTCAGGATAGGACATATGAAATTCTTTCATTTGACAGGGATTATAAATCCTTCTTCCCAATGGCCATCACAACATTAACAAAGGGAAAAGAAGAAGTAATACCGGTTACAAAACTTAAAAAAGGCGATCATATTTTGGTGCGTAATAAGGAGCTTATACCAGCCGATGGAATTTTAATTAAAGGAGATGCACATGTTGATTATAGTTTTGTAACAGGAGAGTCGGAAGCCATTGATAAAAAACGTGGAGAGTTGTTATATGCGGGTGGCCGACAAGTAGGCAGCGCTTTATTGTTGGAAGTTGTAAAAGAAGTTTCGCAAAGTTATTTAACAAGATTGTGGAATAAAGATGTATTTCAGGAACGTGAAAACAAATACGATTCATTTATACATACCATCAGCAAATATTTTACCATAGTATTATTTGCAGTTACGGCTATTGCCTTTATGTATTGGACTCCTACAGATTTGCATAGAGCTTTAAATGCCTTAACCACCACTTTAATAATTGCATGCCCATGTGCTTTATTGCTTTCCTCAACCTTTACAAATGGTAACGTAATTAGGCTTTACGGAAAGTATTTATTCTATTTAAAAAACTCAGATGTTATAGAAACTTTGGGCAATGTTGATGTAATTGTATTTGATAAAACTGGAACCATTACAGAAGCACAACATGCCGAAGTAAGTTACGAAGGGCAAGAGTTAACAGATGATGAGAAGGCTTTATTGCGAAATGTTTTCAAACAATCGACACATCCATTGAGTAAACGTGTTTATGATTTTATTGGTAATACAAAAAATATAGATTTAACTGAATACAACGAAATACAAGGCAAGGGAATACATGCAAACATAGAAGGTCATTTAATAAAAATTGGTTCTGAAAATTATATTTTAGGTAATGTACAAAACACCAATGTAAAAGAAAGCAGAGTTTACATAGAACTAGATGGAGAGTATAAAGGATATTATGGAATGCACAATGTTTACCGTGCAGGTTTTGCTAGTTTAATAAACAGGTTAAAAAATAAATATAAATTGATGGTGCTATCTGGCGACCATGATTCGGAGAAGGAGGTATTACAATACATGTTGGGCAAAGATGCCGAATTGCATTTCAAACAAAGCCCAGAGGAAAAACTTTATAAAATTGAGCAATTGCAAGCAAAGGGCTATAAAGTAATGATGATTGGCGATGGCTTAAACGATGCAGGTGCTTTAAAACAAAGTGATATAGGTATTGCAGTAACTGACCAGGCTAATTATTTTTCGCCAGCTTGTGATGTAATTATGGACGGACAAGTATTTAATAAATTAGATGAGTTTATTCGATTTGCAAAGTCATCTAAAAAAGTAATACTCGGAAGTTTTGTAATTTCGGTAGTATATAACATAGTAGGATTATACTTTGCGGTACAAGGAGATTTATCGCCTGTAATTGCAGCCATATTAATGCCTATAAGTTCTATAAGCATTATATTGTTTACTACAACAGCTTCGAGTATATTAGCTATGCGGTTGAAGAAATAATTATTTGCTTAATAACAGAAGTCGCTCCACTCTACGATTAGCAACCAAATGCTCTTCTACAATTTCAGCAACGTCAGATAATTGTACGTTTTGGTAGAATACACCTTCTGGATAAATTACCAAAGCGGGACCAAAATCGCAAACATCTAAACAACCTGTTTTTTGTGCGCGTATTTCCACGCTTAATCCCTTTTCTTTCACTTGCTTTTTAAACTCCGAAACCAAAGCCAAACCCTGAGCTTCGCCACAACTAGGTTTTGCTGCCCCTTCGGGGCGTTGGTTTGTGCAAATAAAGATGTGTTTGTTGTAAATCATTTTCTAATTTAGTTTTTTAACAAACATATACAAATTTAACTTGTTGTGAAAACATGAACATCCTCATAAGTGGCGGGTCCGGCCTAGTTGGAACAGAATTAAGTAAAATGTTAAAGGCTAAAGGCCATAGCATTAGTATTCTCAGCAGGAAGAAAAGCAATGCTCAAGGATTTGTTCAATGGAATGTAGAGCAAGGGACTATAGATAAGAATGCATTAAAAGGAATTGATGCCATTATCCATTTAGCCGGGGAAGGCATTGCGGATGAACGTTGGACAGATGAACGCAAAGTATCGATAATAGACAGTCGAGTAAACTCAACTCGTTTATTACTTACCGAACTACAAAAAGGCAATCATCAAGTTAAAACATTTATATCGGCATCCGCTACAGGATATTATTCTGAAAGAGGAGAGGATATGATGTTTGAAGATGCAAGTGCTGCTAGAGATTTCTTAGGAACTACTTGTGTACTTTGGGAGCAGGAAGTGAATAAAATTGACAAACTCGGAATAAGAACAGTAAAGTTACGTACAGGTATTGTGCTAACATTAGATGGTGGAGCACTGAAAAAAATGATTGTTCCATTTAAATTTGGTGTAGGCTCTGCATTAGGAGATGGTAAACAATGGATGAGTTGGATACATGTGAAAGATTTATGCGAAATGTATATTTATGCTTTAGAAAATGAACAACTAAATGGTGAGTATAATGCGGTAGCGCCTAAACCTGTTACAAATTACGAGTTTAGCAAGACATTAGCAGAAGTAATGAACAAGCCGTTTTGGGCGCCAAATGTTCCTGCGTTTATATTGAAATTTATATTCGGAGAAATGTCGGCTGTGGTGCTAGGTAGTACAAAAGCAAGTTCTACTAAAATTGAAAAAGCAGGATTTAAATTTGAATTTGATAATTTAAAAGTTGCATTAAAAAA
>JBILKW010000058.1:0-11923 GCA_044376465.1 Sphingobacteriales bacterium
GAACCTAAAAACAAGTCTAATCCTATTCCAATAAAACCATCGGTGGTAACAATTGCATTCCCGAAACCAGATATGAACGTGCAAACTTGTGGCAGGGTGTCTTGAGGATATATGTCTTGGTATTTTTGAAAAACACCTGAAATTTCGTTTTCTAAGGATTCCATTTTAGCTTCATTATAAATTGAATCACAATCAGACACTAACATTTTGAAATCTTTATTCTGAACAAAATCACTAATAATATAGGAAAAACCTGGCGTTTCAATATTTCCGAAGTTCATAATCTGCAAAAAATAAACATCGAAAAAGGCTTTGTAATCTAACTTTAATCGCTTTAAAGTGGAGTCCATTTTATTTGGTTCAGATTTAAATAAATCTTGCTCGAAACGTTTAAGTGTTACTATTTGCTCATTACTGCCACTTCTACCGCTTTTATTTGGTGGTACTTGTTGACAAGAGTTAAATACTAATGAGATTAACAGTAGTGAAAAAATCGATTTAATTATGTTACTTTGAGATGAATAATTAAGCATATATTTAAAAATGAACAAGCCTAAAATTAAGCATTTCTATGCAATTATTATTATTATAGGATCATCGATGATCGCTATGAAATCAAAATCTCAAGATTTCAGACTAGGTTTTAAAGCGAACCCATTATTTTCAAATTTAAAACCATCAAGTGACAACCATGATAATGTATCCACCCGACTTGGATTTTCATATGGATTAATTTTTGATTATTTTTTAAAAGAAAATTATGCTATTGAGACTGAATTTGGAATCAGCAGTATGGGTGGGAAAGTTCAATATTCGAAAGGAGATACCACTATTACCTCATCTGTGAAAATGAATTATGTTGAAGTTCCAATTTCAATTAAGTTGCTTACTGCAGAAATTAAACCGAATTTAAAAGTTTATGGAAAATTTGGTGTTAATCTAGGGTTTTCAACTAAAACCTCTGCTGAAGTTGTGTATAAAAAAGGAACCACTGAATTTGCAAATGATGACATCAAAAATGCAAATAAGTACATTCAGCCATTCAACGTCTCATTGTTAATGGGCGCCGGTGTTGAATATAATATTGCTAAAAATTTAGATTTAATGCTTGGTTTTTCATACGCAAATGGTTTTTTTAATACAATGAAAACTTCTTCATTATATAGATCTTCAACAATTGCAAGTAGCACAAACATTAAGCCTTTTGATGCGGATTTAAATTATTTATGTGTTAACATCGGTCTGTTGTTTTAATATGAAAATTAGTATTGCTCAAGTAAATGTTCATATAGGAAATTTTGAAACTAATCTTCAAAAATTTCAATCAGAAATTATTCATGCAAAAGAAAAGGGGTCGGATTTGATTATTTTTCCTGAACTTGCTATTTCTGGTTACCCACCAAGAGATTTTTTAGATTACAAACATTTTATTGAGGAGTGTGAAAATGCGATTTTAGTACTTGCAAAATCTTGTATTGGCATTGCTGCCATTATAGGCTCTCCAACATTTAATCATTCGGCAGAAGGTAAACGTTTGCATAACTCTGCATATGTTTTAGTTGATGGTGCTGTGCAAAACATTATACATAAAACACTTCTACCAACGTATGATATTTTTGATGAATACAGGTATTTTGAACCTAATACAATTTTTGATTGTGTAAATATTAAGGGGCAAAAAATAGCACTTACAATTTGTGAGGATTTGTGGAATGTTGATCATCAGAAATTGTACAAAGTATCTCCGATGGATGAGCTGATGAAACAGTCGCCAGATTTTATGATTAATATTGCTGCATCACCATTTGATTATGATCAAGCTCAAGAAAGATTGAATGTACTTAAATGGAATGTGAATAAATACAAGTTGCCATTAGTGTATGTTAACCACGTAGGATCGCAAACAGAATTAATTTTTGATGGTGGCTCTTTGTTTTTAAATGAGAAAGCAGAAATAGTACATCAATTGCCTTTTTTTAGCGAACAAACCAGCACGATTGATACCGAAGAAAAAACAAATTCACTTGCCGATACCTCTCAACCTAAAATTGCCTTAATACATGACGCTTTAGTACTTGGCATAAAAGATTATTTTACAAAATCAGGTTTTTCTAAAGCAGTATTAGGCTTGTCGGGCGGTATTGACTCTGCAGTTGTTGCAGCCTTAGCTGCTCAAGCCTTGGGCCCAGAAAATGTACTCGCTGTTATGTTACCTTCACAATATTCATCCGATCATTCTATAAAAGATGCAAAGGATTTAATAAACAATATCGGGCTTAAAGAACAACTATTACCAATAAAAAATATTTATAGTTCTTTTGAAAAAGAACTCGCTGAACTATTTGCTGAAAAAAATGCAGATTTAACAGAAGAGAATATGCAGGCGAGAATTAGAGGAGTTTTATTGATGGCGGTTTCTAATAAGTTCGGGAATATTTTGTTAAATACTTCCAATAAAAGTGAGGCGGCAGTAGGTTACGGAACTTTATACGGCGATATGTGTGGTGGTTTATCTGTAATTGGTGATGTATACAAAACCCAAGTTTACGAGTTGGCTAAGTATATAAATAGAGAGAAGGAATTAATCCCACTTAATACAATTGAAAAAGCACCCTCAGCAGAATTAAGACCGGGGCAAAAAGATTCGGACTCCTTGCCAGCTTATGAATTGTTGGATGAGGTGTTATATAATTATATTGAATTAGCGAAAGGTAAATCCGAATTACTTAAACTTGGATTTGAAAGCACCTTAATAGAGCGCGTTACAGGCTTGGTAAACAGAAATGAATACAAACGTTACCAAACCCCTCCCATTTTACGTATCTCACCCAAAGCATTTGGAATGGGCAGAAGAATGCCTATTGTAGCTAAATACTAAATAGAACCAAATTTTTTCTTTATCAAACTATAAGCTAATAATAACAAAGCTAGTAAGCTTGCTGAAAATGCAAACCAATCGCCATATTTAACATAGAAGGTAATTTCATCGTTTAGGTTTATGTTTCCATTTTTTGCATCACTTATCCAATAGTTGGTAGCTTCCATTACATCACCACGCTGATTTATAAAACTAGATATGCCTGTATTTGCAGAGCGCGCAATACTTCTGCGAGTTTCAATAGCTCTCAGTTTTGCATAAGCAGCATGCTGTTTATATCCTGATGTATTTCCCCACCAACCATCATTAGTTATAATCGCTATAAACTGCGCACCATTTTTTACATACTCTGCTACGTACTCGCCAAATACAGATTCGTAACAAATTACAGGAGCAGCACCTATTCCACTTTTTGTGTAAAATACAGTGCGTTCGCTTTGTTTGCCTAAACTACCGAAGGTTCCACCTAAATTTATGGTTAATGGTTTTAATATGTTTAACACAGATGGGTAGGGTATTTGCTCCACACCTGCAACTAATTTTGATTTATGATATACTTGTATTCCCGGAGTGTTTTCTATTAAAAATGCAGTGTTGAATGCATCATAGCAGCACTCGCCAGATTTAAATTTTCGAGCAGTTTCTGTTTCTTCGTTCTGGTACGTTTTATAAGTATCGGCACCGGTAATAATATTTCCGTTTTTATATTTTGATAAAAACAATCTTGATCGAATAATTAATGGACTCGATTCTAATGTTTCTTCTGCTAAATTATTTTGCAATGCTGTTTCTGGCCAAAGAAAAAACTCGGTATTCTTTTGCGCCACAGAATCCGATAGTTTAATTAACCGTTCTAATTGTTCTTCGCTTGTAAGTCCGTTAAATTTTTCATGATATGGATCAATGTTCGGCTGGACAATTACGATGTTACTTGGGTTTATTTTTTCAATATAATTTGAATAAATAATAGTTGAAATAACAATCGGTATAAAAACTAACAATATGGGATTTAGCAAAACTCTCCATCTTATCCATGTTATTCCTTTTGTAGTTGATATTTTTAAGTAAGCATTAAAAAATAAAATATTACATAATAGCACCCAAAAACTTCCTCCAAATACTCCTGTATATTCATACCATTGAACCCAATCGTTGTGTTCTGCAAATGCATTACCTAGTGTTAACCAAGGCCAAGCAAAATCCCAGTGATGATGTAATAATTCCATTGCCATCCAAAAACAAATGAAAAACAATGAGCCCACAAAAAAATTATTTCTTTTTTTAACGAAATGATAGGCCACAAAAACAGTACTCATCATGGTAGAGTTTAGCAATACTGCCACAATCATTCCAAATGCAGAGGCATTCCAAATCCAATAACTACTTAATATATTCCAAATTAAAAATGAAAGAAAGGTGTATCTAAAAATAGCGCCCTTGCTTCCTGTTTCTTTATTACTACTAATTTCATGTTCGATTATTAACAATGGAATAAATGCAATAAAAAGTAAAATGCTAAAACTAATACTAGGCCATGAAAGCCAGAATGCTAAAGCACTCAGACATCCTAATGCTAAATACTGTTTATTCTTCATCATTATTGTTGTATTTATTTTCTTTTTTCTTTACAATAACATTTCCTGCTAAACATACCACGAATTCTCCTTTTATTGGATTTTCCGTGAAGTACATAAGTAATTCTGATGCCGTTCCGCGGAGCGTTTCTTCAAACATTTTACTTAACTCTCTTGAAATACTTACGTAATGATTTTCGCCAAAATGATGAGCTACTTCTTCTAATAATTTGAGTAATCGATGTGGCGACTCATACAGAATGATAGTGTCTTCGATTTTAGTTAGAAATTCTAATCTTGTTTTTCTTCCTTTTTTCTGAGGCAGAAATCCTTCAAAATAAAATTTATCCGAGGGCAATCCAGAGTTTACTAATGCCGGCACAAATGCAGTAGCACCTGGCAAGGTTTCAATATGAATATTTTCTTTAACACATTCTCTAACGAGTAAAAAACCAGGATCAGATATGGCTGGAGTTCCAGCATCACTAACAAGAGCAAGAATTTTCCCCTCTTTCAGCATCTTTATCACTTCTCTTAAGGCATGATGTTCGTTATGTTGATGGTGAGAGAGAATGCGCTTATCAATGTCGAAATGTTTTAATAGCTGGCCAGCGGTTCTGGTATCTTCGGCGAGCACTAAATCCACCTCTTTCAATATACGTAAGGCTCTAAAAGTGATGTCTTCTAAATTGCCTATGGGTGTTGGTACTACATAAAGTTTGCCGCTCATATAGCGAAAATATGTTAAATAATAGGGTTCAACAAATCTAATCTGTAATTAATTACATTTAATGTCAGATTAAATCAATCTGTATTTTATTATCTTTGGACAAAATTAAATATATGTTATTAGTACCGTTTATTAGAGAGAACAGAGAGCACGTAATTGAGCGTTTGCAACGAAAGAATTTTAAGAACATCGACTTGGTTGATGTAATTATTAGTTTAGACGAGAAAAGAAGGTCCTTGCAAAACCAATCCGATACTTTAGCATCAGAAGCCAATCAAATTGCCAAACAAGTAGGTGATTTAATGCGAGCGGGTAAAAAAGAAGAAGCAGAATTAACCAAGCAGAAGTCATCAGAATATAAAGAACAACAAAAAAGCTTATTAGAACAATTAGCCGAAGCCGAACAACAATTGCAACAAGCGTTGGTTCAATTGCCAAATTTGCCACATAGCTCGGTTCCTGCAGGCATCACTCCCGAAGAAAATGAAGTGGTGTACGAATGGGGTGTTATTCCTTCTTTATATGATGGGGCAAAACCTCATTGGGAGTTAACCTCGCAGTATGATATTATAGATTTTGAATTAGGAGTTAAAATTACTGGCGCCGGATTCCCTGTTTATAAAGGTAAAGGAGCAAGATTACAACGTGCATTAATTAATTTCTTTTTAGACGAGGCAATAAAAGCAGGCTATGCAGAAATTATGCCGCCACTTATGGTGAATGCAGAATCTGGTTTTGGAACTGGTCAGTTGCCCGATAAAGAAGGCCAAATGTACCACATGCAAGTTGATGATTTATATATGATCCCTACTGCAGAAGTGCCGGTAACAAATTTATACAGAGATGTAATTTTGAAAGAAGAAGAGTTGCCAATTAAAAATGTTGCGTATACGCCGTGTTTCAGAAGAGAAGCAGGTTCTTACGGTGCACACGTTAGAGGTTTAAATAGATTACATCAATTTGATAAAATTGAAATCGTACAAATTGCACATCCGGATACATCATATCAGATTTTGGAGACGATGGTTGCGCATGTAAAGTCATTACTTGAAAAATTAGAAATACCTTATAGAATCCTACGCTTATGCGGAGGCGACATGGGTTTTACATCTGCCTTAACGTATGATTTTGAAACGTATTCTACCGCTCAAGGTCGTTGGTTAGAAGTAAGCTCAACATCTAATTTCGAATCGTTTCAGTCTAACAGAATGAAGTGTAGATTTAAAGGTAAAGACGGAAAAAATCAATTAGTACATACCCTTAATGGAAGTGCTTTGGCCTTACCAAGAATTGTCGCAACATTACTAGAAAATAATCAAACACCTGATGGTATAATGATTCCGAAAGTATTGATTCCATACACCGGGTTTGATGTTATTAGTCTCTAGTCATTAGTCATTAGTCGTTAGAAGAGGCAAGATCATTGCTTTCTAAAGACTAACTACTAAAGACTAATATCTAAAAATAACGCTTTCCTTGCTTGTAGGTCTGAGTTTAATTCGCCAGGTGAATCCTTTCAGCTTGAGCTCTTCTTCGGTTACTTTATCAAGAGGAGAAAAAACGGCATCGGGTTTAACTAAGAAATTTACTTTCTGAACTTTATTTTCTTTAAAGCGGATGATCATGTTGCTACATTCTGATTTATTTACACCAAGGTATTCGCCTGGTTTATCTTCTTCCTTCGCAAAATAAATACTTTGTCCGTTGCCCTCTACATTTAATACTTGTAGCTCATTGTTCACAAAAAAACCAAACATGTTTTTTCCTTTTATTTGATCAAACTTTAAGGTGTCTAATGAATCTACCATTACAAGAAAAGCATTGTTGTATAAATTCATTTTATTCAGGTCGCCGTTTTTAAGTTCTAATGTTACAAAATCGGCTGTCATTTGAGCATTTTGCGACCAAATGGTTGGGTTTGTATAGCATTTCATCGTTGAATCTATATAGGTATACACCATAGAATCACAGCGAGCTTGCAAATCTTTTTTGTATGCACGTACATCATGGTAAGCAACAAGAGTTCTATAGGTCATGCTTTTATCCATAAAACTTTTTAATGTATCTGCTGATAAGAATAAAGAATCCTTATCAACCAAAACAATTACATAGGCATTGTTTGTAACTACAGATGATTCTGTTTTCCTATTATAGTTTGCTTTGTCGCCTCTTAATATTATTTTTTGAACGGTATCTATAAAACTTATATTTTTAAGGGCTCTGCCGAGTCCTTTTACTCGATCATAATATAAAAAATCGCCAGCTAAGGTTTGTGAACCATTTTTGTAATAAGGGTTTTTCGTAAACTGAGCAATGTCTGTAACGGTATTGTATGTGCCCGCTTCAGAGTATAAAAAATCTTCTTCGGAGGTAATGGTAGTAGGCCCGTAAAAAGTAGCAATACGGGTTTTAGAATTGTATTTTAGAGTGTCCGATTTTAAAATGTATTTGGGGTTGGTGAGTACTACGTTTTTTTTAAAATAAGCATCAGAAGTATTTGCGAAATAATATCCATAAGTACTCGTGAGAACATTGTCAACATTTACAATTTTTCCACCATTAGGGTACGTGGCAATTCTGTTTTTTGTATCGTAAGTTAATACTTGAGTGGTAAGCAACATGTCGTTGTGTATTACTCTTACGTTTTTATTGAATTTAGCAATTTTAGTATTACCATCGTAATTTAAAAAATCGCCAAAAAGTTGAAGTGAATCTCCTTGTACGATTCTTACTTTTCCATACGCGTCAACTGTATTTTTAGTGTCGTAAAGCAGTGCAGAATCGCAATAAAAGAAGGTATTGTCTTGTTTAAATTGGCAGTTCCCTTTTAATTTCTTGATTTGTTCGTTTCCAGACTTTAGAAATTCGAATACATCTGCATTTAAAACTTCAACCTTGCTTGCATTTTGAGCAATGCTAAGAGATGGAATTAAGATAAATAGAGATAGGGACCTGAAAATTTTCATGCAGCGCAAAAATACTCGATTTAATTTACCAAAAGAATGCAATTCAACGAAATTAAATACTTTTGTATTGTAATGTTAGAAAAACTAAAGGAATATATCGCTGAAAAAGGTTTATTTGAACCAACGGATCACTTATTGTTGGCGGTTAGTGGGGGTATAGACTCTATGGTGATGTTACATTTATTCCAGCAATTACCCTATAAATTGGCGGTAGCACACGTTAATTTTAAGTTAAGGGGGGAGGAGTCAGATGCAGATGAGCAATTCCTTAGGGCTTATTGCCAAAGCCATTCAATTGAGCTTTTTGTGAAACATGCTGATACAATTAGTTATTCAGACAATAATAAAGTTTCCATACAAATGGCGGCTAGGGAAATTAGGTATGCATGGTTTAGGGGCTTAAAACAGAGTAAGGGGTTTAGCAAAGTACTTGTTGCACAGCATGCCGATGATTCTATTGAAACAACATTTATTAATATTATTAGAGGCACCGGAATTGCTGGCTTAAAGGGCATTATTAGCAATGAACATGCAAGCAGGCCACTCATGTGCTTTAGCAGGGCTGAGATTGATCAATTTGCTAAGCAGAATAACATTAAATGGAGAGAAGATTCATCGAATGCCAAAAACGATTACCTGCGAAACAATTTGCGTAATAAAATTCTTCCTTTGTTAGATGAAATTTCTGATAGTTGGAGAAGTAATATTGTTCAATTAAATAAAGATGTTGAAGAAACAGAACTAATCTTATCAAAATATTATTCAGAACACGTAGATAAAATATTTCGAAATAATTTAATAAATGTGGAGGGTGTACAAAAGTTAACATCTGGCAAATGGTTGCTCCGAAAACTATTGATAAATATGGGCTTTACACACGATACGATTACTGACATATTAGAAAATTTAAATGTACAAATTGGGAGAACGTTTGAATCTGAAAAAGTAATATTGAGGAAACAGCGTGATGGTTTTTCTGTTGAAGAAAGAGGCGTGGTTTCGAAATATATTGAAGAAACATTTAATTTGGACGACCATGAAATTACTATTAAGGATCATACTATTTTAATTCAAAAGCTGAATGGATTTAGTCCAGATTTTAAGTTTGAAAAATTAAGTCAATATTTAGATTTAGAGAAGCTTATATTTCCTTTAAAAATAAGAACTTGGCAATACGGCGATTGGTTTATTCCTTTGGGGATGAAAGGCAAGAAAAAGTTAAGTGATTATTTTGTCGATAAAAAATTTACATTTCAACAAAAAGAAAATACCTTTGTTATAGTAAGTGAAGGTAATATTGTTTGTATATTGGGGCATCAAACAGATGAGCGGTATAAACTTTCTGAAAACACGAGGCGAATATTGCACCTTAGAATTTTAAATGGCTAGGCATATACTATATCAAGAACGACAGACTTTAGGAAATGTAAAGTTCTGGACTACCCGCAGATTTGTGTTGGCTATATTTTGCTTTTTAGCTTATTTTATTTCAGAAGATAGAAATCGGGAACAAGAAGCAGGATTATTTTTAGTGGTAGGTTCAGGAATTTTATTCATCTCAATTTTATTTATTTTCCTTACACATTATAGAACTATAATTGAAAATGGCAGTGTAATACTAAGCGCTATTTACAATACCAAAAAAGTAAAAATAGATTTAAACAGTATTGTATCATCAGAGATTACACAATACAGCCCTTTTATGATAAATAACCCGGTTTACAATTTGCATACAAAGGGCACCATCAGATTTTATTCTTACGGTAAGTATGCTGTAAAGTTAACAGATAAAGATGGCTTAGTATATTTGATAGGATCACAAGATCCTATAGAATTTGATTCGATGGTAAAATCAATCATCAATAAAAAATAAGAGGCAATCAGTTTTAATTCTCAAGGCCATATATTTTTAATAAATATTATTTTTTCAAACCAATTTCTCTTAATCTTTCATCTAAATATTGCCCAGCAGTATAATCGTCGTATGCCTTAGGGTTTTCATTGTTAATGCACGAATCTAAACACGCTAAACTCATTTCTGAGCGAGGATGCAAGAAGAATGGAACGGAATACCTCGAAGTGCTCATTAATTCGCGTGGAGGATTAACAACTCTATGGGTAGTAGATTTCAATTTGTTATTTGTTAATCGCTGCAACATGTCGCCAACATTTACAACAATATCATCTGCTTGAGCTTTTATTGGATACCAATCGCCATCTCGTGTGAGCACTTCTAAGCCATCTGCGCTGGCTCCAATTAATAAAGTAATTAAGTTGATGTCTTCGTGTGCACCAGCCCTAACGGCATCGGGAGCAAGGCTATCTGGGTTGTTAATGGGGAAATAATGAATACCTCTTAAAATGCTATTCCCATTTTTAATTTTGGCATCAAAATAAAATTCATCAAGACCTAAGTAAACTGCAATGGCTCTTAAAATATAAGTTCCAGAATATTCTAATTTTTTAAATATCTCTTTAGTAATTTCATTAAAACGTGGCAGCTCCTCTACCAAAATATTATCGGGATATTCTTCTTTCGACATTATTTCGCCTTCTACAAATTGCCCAAGTTGCCAAAATTCTTTTAAATCTGGAGTGTTGGATTCTTTAGCTTTTTCACGACCCTTGCTTGTATATCCTCTCTGTCCAGCTAATTCAACAATCTCATACTTCTTTTTGATTTGTTCCTCAAGGTCGAATAGCTTTTTCACCTCTACATAAAGCTCTGCCATAAGTTCTTTACTCATGCCATGGTTTGTGATGGTTACAAAGCCGGTTTCGTTAAATGCTTTACCAATACCGTCTGAAAATGCTTTGCGTTGTGCTTCGGTCCCTTTGATGTAATCGTTTAAATCAAGACGAGGAATGTTTACAGTTGCCATATTGTTATGTTTTATAAGTTATCCAAATTACTAATTTGTATATAATTTTATAGAAAGCGTTGAAAAGTTTTCATGCTCGCAAAAACAACTGAGAACATAAATATGAATAAATGAATGTAGCAAATTATATTCAGCCATTTATTATCATACAACCATTCTATATGATGGCTGCCTTTATTTAATAAGATTAATTGTTGAGAATAGTTCGTTGTAATGATGTCTACAGGCAGCCCATCTATTGTTGCAACCCAACCCGGGAATGGGTTTTGAGCAAGTATTAAACAGGTACTTGTATCAGCAAAGTAAGTAAAATGGATGCCATTTGCAGAAAATGATAAGGAATCGATTAATGGCTTTTTAGTATAATTTACAACATATTTTTCATCCGATTTTACCCATGCTGTATTAGGATTTATAATATTTACGCTATCTGTATATATAATAGTTGAGGGTGAATACAACCATGGGTTCTGCCAAACACTGTCTTTTATACTCGAAGCTTCCAGTGTATTAAATGTATTTAATACAAAAGGATTGTAACCATCTATAGCAATTTCATTAAAGTAGCAATTCATATTCCAATTTAATGGCCATCTGTATTCGTATTGTTGATCTAGAGAATTTATTAAGGGTTGAAATTTTGGAACATGGAAATTTTTATCAGCATTTTTAATTAATACATCTACATCTTTTGATTTAGTATTTAAAACCATCGTAGCCATTGCATTTAAGCGAACACTCAAAAATAAATCTGCGCAAATTAGAATGAGAAGAAAAAACTTGGCAACTCTTTTATATAATAAAATGCAAAATAATAAAAGCAATATCGATTGAAATGCTAGCTGATAAATAATATGCTGATAGAAAGTAGATGTTTCAAATTGTATTGCAAG
>JBILKW010000059.1:0-11886 GCA_044376465.1 Sphingobacteriales bacterium
TACTTTCTGATTTAGAAGAATCGGGTGGGCTACTAAAATAATCGAGTAAAAACTCTAAATTCGAATTCTTCTCGTTTTTATAGGTTTTTAAATGAAATACTGGTTTATGTAAATTAATGGAATTAATGGTTAATTTTTTCTTTTCGAGAACTAAAGGGCCAATGTTTATTGCTAAGCGGTCTGTATAAAGTAAGGTGTCGTTTTTTTGGTCTTCAATTAATAGCCCTTCGAGTACAATAGTTTTAAAGAAAACAACATCTAGTCCATTTAATTTTATATTTGTATTTAATTGCGAACTGAGGTAGGATGCTGCACGTTGAGCGACCCAAGTTTGTATGCTAGGCAATCTAAAAAGGAAGTATAGCAACAGTAGTAAACTGAGTAAGCTTCCAAGAAACCAAGCAGATATTTTCGCAAATTTTTTAATAATCTTTAATGACTAAATTAAGTAAATCGACCATAATTTTAGGCATAGAGTCATCATGTGATGAAACTTCTGCATCTATTTGTATTGATGGGGAAATAGTAAGCAATGTTACTGCAACTCAGGCCATACACGAACAATATGGAGGTGTAATTCCCGAAATTGCTTCTCGCATACATCAACAAAACATTATACCGGTGGTCGAATCCGCTATACAAAACGCTAAAATACGCAAAAATGATATCAATGCGGTAGCATTTACACGCGGGCCAGGTTTATTAGGGGCCTTGCTAGTAGGTAGTTCCTTTTCAAAGGCATTTGCGTTAGCATTAAAGATTCCCTTAATAGAAATAAACCATATGCAAGCTCATGTACTTGCCCATTTTATTGAGGATCCAAAACCTAACTTTCCTTTCCTATGTTTAACAGTTTCGGGTGGTCATACTCAAATTGTATTGGTAAAAGATTATTTTGAGATGCAATTAATTGGAGAAACTACTGATGATGCTGCAGGGGAGGCCTTTGATAAGTCTGCAAAGTTGCTTGGCTTGCCTTATCCTGGTGGACCATTAATTGATAAGTATGCTAAAGATGGAGATGTAAAAAAATATAAGTTTACCGAACCACAAATTCCTAATTATGATTTTAGTTTTTCGGGATTAAAAACACAAATCCTGTATTTTCTTCAAAAAGAAACAAAACATAACGAGCATTTTGTGAAAGAAAATTTAAATAATTTGTGTGCTTCTATTCAAGATCGAATTGTTAGTATCTTATTAAACAAATTAGAGAAAGCCGCCGATGATTTAAGAATAAAATCTGTTGCCATAGCAGGTGGAGTATCTGCTAATTCAGGGCTCAGAAATAGTTTACAATCATTAGCAGAAAAAAAAGACTGGAAAATTTACATTCCGGCGTTCGAATATTGTACTGATAATGCTGGAATGATTGCCATAGCAGGTTATCATAAATTTTTAAAAGGAGAATTTGTAGGGCAAGATGTTGCTCCATTGGCTAGATACCACATATAGTGTGCTAGTGTGATAGTTTGCTAATAAAGCAATGATGTTCCTTTATTCACAACTCTCAATTTACAACTCACTCAACCGTCACGCTACCTCTAAATACGATGCTTCCATTTCTTAACACCACTTGGTATAAGCCTGATGGTGCATCTCCTAAATTAATTTTATTGTTTAAAGTATTGAATGTATTGCTTTGGATTAGTTGACCCAGGTTGTTGTAAACGCTCAATTGGTAATTTCCAGTTAACATTGATTTTGTATCTATTATAAATTCACCAGCACTAGGATTAGGGTAAAATTTTAGTTGGTTTATATTGATTTTATTGATGCTTCCTAGCATCATCATAATTTTATTAGAAGTATCACTCACACAACCATTCGTGTTCGTTACAATTGTATAATATAATCCGTCTTTATAGATATTTGCGTCAACTGTTTGTTTGTTCTCGCCAGGGATCATATTTCCATTTATATACCATTGGTTACCCATAGAAATATTCGACTCTAAAATAGAAGTGTTAATTTGTTCTGAAATGATGGGAGTTGGATTTTCCTTAACAGTCACAGTTACAGAATCTGTATTACTACAACCATTTGCATCAATACCGGTTACAATGTATATGGTGTTTTCTGCAGGAAGTACGATAGTTGCAGAACTATCTGCTCCATGTTCCCAGAAATAGTTAACGGCTCCAGTTGCCTTTAATTCTACAGACTTCCCAAAACAGATGCTTACATCAGCACCAGCATTTATACTGGGCAAATTAGTAATCGTTAAATTTATGCCGTTATCGTTTCCTATGGTTTGGGGAGCACTTGCTCTAACTCTCACGCGAAAAGCATTACCTGTACTTATGTTTGATGGAATAACCGCTGGAATGATGTCAGATAAATTTGTGGATTCTAAAGTTCCTATTGAAATTGCATCTGTAAAACTACCATTTCCGTCAGATAATTCTGCTGTATAAACATTGTTTGTATTGATAATTCCAGTTACCTGAAAAGATACATTTACAACTCCACCTTTACAGTAAATAGAATCATTTAATGTATGTGTATTGATTACATTTGTAACACTTGGGCAAGTCATGGTATGAGAACCTAAATTGTTAGCAATGTCCATAGAATCTACCAACCACTCCGTGCCTAAAGTTGGAAAACCTGAGGTTGGATTTATACTTATGCCTTGTAGCACTGACGCTTTTCGAATTAAAGTTTTATTTGACATGCTAATGTTTCCAACTGCCCATGCAGTTCCTGGGTCTTCACCAATTCTTCCTAAAATATCTACATAGTTTCCTGTTGATATTTTGGAAAGAGCAACTGCGTCATCACCATTAAAGAATGTTACATTACTTGCAGTTGCGGGTCCATTGTAAAGAGTTGCTGCCGAATTTTTTATTACAAACACGTCCCCATTATTTAAAGTGCCAGACATTAACAGTTCTTGTGTTGAAGTGGTACTACCGTTACTAAATAAATTTACTTTATAATCACTTAAATTTACAGGAGCTCCGGTTCCGTTATATATTTCTAAATATTTATTATTTGAGGATCCTTCTAAATATTCTGAAAAAAGCAAGTCAACAGCACAAATGGAAGGGGATGCTGTACTTACAGTATATTGTTGAATGGGGCTTGTTGTATTTTGACTTAAATTATCATTCGCAGAAATTTTATAATAAACAATTGTAGTTGCAGGTTTTGCAGGAATAGAACTACTTGCAGTATATACATTATTCGTACCTGCATTCATTGTTATGGTATTTGGAAATGTGGTTCCATCTGTTCCCCATAATAACTGTGCAGTACTAATACTGGCATCGTCAACGATTGTCGCACTTACTGTTACTGCATCTGCAGGATTCGGATTGTTGGGATTTCTTAAGATATTAGTAATTATTGGAGCTGGCGACGGTGGTATACCTACAGTATAACTTTGTACAGTGGAGCTTGCTATATTACCAGCATTATCTGTTGCAGTAATTTGAAAGTAAACAATGGTTCCATTTACTTGTCCTGGTATAGGAGTTGAATTCGTATAAACATTATTTGCTCCAGCACTCATCATTAAAGTATTAGTTAAATTAGTTGAACTTGTTCCCCATTTTAAATTTACACTTGCAATGGTACCGTCATCTGTTACGGTTGCAGAAATAAAGGTGGCCACTCCAATTCCTGGACTGCTAGGATTTTTAATGATGTTTGTAATGCTAGGAATATTTGAACAATAAGTTCCACCAGCCCATATCATACATACATATTCTGGATGATCAATAAATGGATTTCTATTTCCTTGTATGCCGTATACCGCATTATTTCTTGCAATTTCTTTTGCACTTACAGGATCTTGTTGATGCCATTTTTTTAATAATTCTATTGCCCATGGTTTTAAATTAGCACCAGTAATCATATCATTTGTTTGCCATCCCGAATCTTCTGTATAGTAACGAGTACTCATGTAAAAATAGGTGCGAGCAAAATCACCTTTGTATTCATTAATGGGTTCAAACACGGTGCCAGTGTAACCAGGAAAAGTACAAGGCCCTAGTTTACCGCCGTTTAAGGTAGTGATGGTAGGATTGCTAACCTCTCCATATGGATAATTACTTCTCCAGCCATTTACTTTTCCATCTGTAGGGTATACGTGAAATAAATCAGAAACCATTGGCGAATTGCTATTGAACCAACTTTGTGGCCAAGAATGTTCTCTGTTCCAACAATCACCCTCTACCGAGTAATTTCCACAATTTTGAGAAAAGGTAAAGGTATAAGGAGGTGTACCATTTGGTACGTCTGAGTACATATCCCAAACGGTATTATTGGGTTTTTTATCTGTAGTTTGATAATAACTCAATAAGGAACTGTATGATTTCGCCGAATGTGCATCAATAATATCATGCAATGCCGCACGTAATGGGGTACCAGTTAAACCTGTTGCTGAACTATAGTAATTTGAAGGAATTTGAGCAATTGCAAAAATGATTTGCAAACCCATTAACAGTGTTAAAAATATTCTTTTCATTATTAATTATAAAAGCCTTCTAAAGTAGGGATTAGAATTGAGATATTTACGGTAAGCAATGTGTGGAGTATTAAATTTTATGCACATTTTTATGATCAAATATAAAACCAAAACCTAAAATATATGTTTAAACATATATAAACGATCAAAACAATGGAAAAACACATTATTCACAAAGCAGAAACAAGAGGAAACGCAAATTTTGGCTGGTTAAATTCTTATCACACTTTTAGTTTTGGGCATTATTTTGAGCCATCGCGTACTCATTTTGGAGTATTGAGGGTATTGAATGACGATACTGTATCACAAGCAATGGGTTTTGGTACGCATCCGCATGATAATATGGAAATCATTTCAATACCATTAGAAGGAGATTTGGAACACCAAGATAGCATGGGAAATAAAACGGTGATTAGACATGGAGATGTACAAGTAATGAGTGCAGGTACAGGAATTTCGCATAGCGAATACAATAAGAACAAAGATCAGCAAGTAAAATTTTTACAGATTTGGGTATTCCCAAACAAAAGAAATGTTACGCCAAGGTATGATCAAATTACCTTAAATCCTGCAGACCGATTAAATAAATTTCAACAGATTCTATCTCCAAATGCAGATGACGAAGGAGTATGGATTCATCAAGACGCATGGTTCCATTTAGGAAAATTTGATATGGGAAAAACATCAGAATATACAATTAAAAAAGAAGGTAATGGGGTATATGCTTTTGTTTTAGAAGGAGATGTTACAATAAATGGATGTAAGTTAAACAGAAGAGATGGCTTAGGAATTACCGACGCTGCTCAATTAACAATTGAAGCAAACACAAATGCCGAGATCTTGTTAATGGAAGTACCAATGAACGTTTAATATGATAAAAATAGCCAATACCCAATTTCCTGTTAATGAATTAATCAAAAATAGATGGAGTGCAAGAAGTTTCGCTAATACAGAAATTTCTGACGACACAATTAATACACTACTTGAAGCTGCCTCATGGGCTCCCAGTGCTAATAATGAACAGCCTTGGAAATTTCATGTCGCTAAAAAGAACGATTCTAGTTTCGATAAGGTTTGGAATAGTTTGATGCAAGGAAACAAACCATGGTGTGCAAACGCAGCAGCGTTCATCACGATCTTTGCAAGAGAAACATTTAGTGCAAATGAAAAACCAAATGCTTGGGCTTCTCATGATGTTGGTATTGCCACAGGTTACCTGCTTCTTCAAGCAACTAGCATGCAAATTTATTGTCACCCGATGGCGGGTTATGATAACCAAATTTTACAAGCTAATTTACAATACGAACAAGGATTAATTCCTCAATGTATAATAGCTATTGGTTATTTAGATGATGCAGAAAAGTTAGAAGAGCCATATAAAACTAGAGAATTAACACCAAGAGTACGTAAAACGGTCGATGAATTATTAATATCAGATTCAAATTAATTTTGCACTTTCGTAAGGATACTTTTTTAAAAGATGAATAAAAAAGAACGATACGAACATGTCTTAACTTATTTTGAGAAACATGTGCCCGAAGCCGAAACAGAATTGCATTATACTAATTCGTTTGAATTGCTTATTGCGGTAATACTTTCTGCACAGTGTACAGATAAAAGAATAAATTTAGTTACTCCAAAATTATTCGCTGCGTTTCCACATCCCGAAATACTTGCAAATGCTAGTGTTGAAGAAGTGTTCGGCTACATTAGAAGTGTAAGTTATCCAAACAATAAAGCCAAGCATTTAGTAGGCATGGGAAAAATGTTGATGGAAAAATTTAATGCAGAAGTGCCCTCAACCGTTGAAGAGTTACAACAATTACCAGGAGTGGGCAGAAAAACGGCCAACGTAATTGTATCTGTAATACACCATGCTCCCGCCATGGCCGTAGACACACATGTTTTCAGAGTTTCTGCACGTTTAGGTTTAACTACCAATGCAAAAACACCCTTAGCTGCAGAAAAGCAATTAATTAAATTTATACCTTCAGACAAAGTACATATTGCACACCATTGGCTCATTTTACATGGTCGATACACGTGTCTAGCCCGCAGTCCGAAATGCGAAATATGTCCGATTAGTATGTATTGTAAGTACTACTCAAAGAACTATTAAAAATTTTGATAGCAGTAGACAAGCCGTATCAAAACACATTCAAATTTTAGTGGAGGGTGAATTACTTAAGTAAGAACAACACGGTATAGAAATTCATTTTCATTTAAATGCTAAAAAAATGAAAGAAGTAGATAAATGGATTGCGCAATTCCCTGGTTTATGGGAGAGTCGTTTTGATAATTTAGATAAAGCACTCATCACTTTAAAAGCTAAGAAAAAAAGAAAAAAATGATTTATGAGGTTGATAAACTCAACAAGAGAAGAAACGGAACGATTATTTAAAGCAATTTCTGAAAGGTGTTAAATGGCTTTTACAGAACGTAAAAGCCATTTAACACCATATATCATCCAGTACTTATCATCCTGCATTTAAAAACCTGCATATATGCAGTTGTATTTTACTTATATTTATAGCATTTTTGTAAAGTAAGTAAGAGTAAAAATAGAATAATTTATTTTATATTATTGATTATCAATATTATATATAATGTTGATAAAATAATTTTGTTTGCTAAATAAATGCTATTATTTTTAGCAAATATTAGAAAGAAAAAATAAAACATACCTAAAATACATAATTATGGCAGACGCAAAAGAAAAGCTAAAGGCACTACAGTTAACTTTAGATAAATTAGAAAAAAGCTACGGAAAGGGGACAGTAATGAAATTAGGGGATAATCCGATAGAACAAATAGAAGCGATATCAACAGGATCATTAGGTTTAGATATTGCATTAGGCATTGGTGGATTGCCCAAAGGTAGAGTGGTAGAAATTTATGGTCCGGAATCATCTGGTAAAACAACCTTGGCTATACATGCAATAGCAGAGGCTCAGAAAAAAGGAGGCATTGCGGCATTTATAGATGCAGAACACGCCTTTGATAAGTTTTATGCTAAGAAATTAGGAGTAGATGTAGAGAATTTATTGATCTCTCAACCTGATAATGGAGAGCAAGCATTAGAGATTGCTGATAATTTAATTAGATCAGGTGCAATAGACATTATTGTAATAGACTCTGTGGCGGCTTTAGTTCCTAAAGGAGAGATTGAAGGGGAGATGGGCGATTCTAAAATGGGATTACAAGCAAGATTAATGTCGCAAGCATTACGTAAGCTTACAGGTACCATTAGTAAAACAGGTTGTTGTTGTATTTTCATCAACCAATTGAGAGAAAAAATTGGCGTGATGTTCGGTAACCCGGAAACCACAACCGGAGGTAATGCCTTGAAGTTTTATGCATCAGTTCGTTTAGACATTCGTAGAACTGGGCAAATTAAAGATGCTGATGAAGTTTCTGGAAACAGAGTGAAAGTAAAAATTGTTAAAAACAAAGTAGCACCTCCGTTCCGTATTGCAGAGTTCGATATCATGTACGGAAAAGGAATTTCCAAATCTGGTGAGATTGTAGATTTAGGAGTTGACTATGAAATTATAAAGAAATCAGGTTCTTGGTTTAGTTACGGTGACACTAAACTAGGGCAAGGAAGAGATGCTGTAAAGCAACTCATTGAAGATAATCCCGAATTAATGGAAGAATTGGAAGTGAAAATCAAAGCAGTGGTAACCCCTGAATTGTTAGAAGAGAAAGCATAATTTTTTTATTAGCTAGGAGATTTCATGTTTTATGTTTTTAAGCGACTCAGCAATGGGTCGCTTTTTTTATTTGATTTAGTTTTCATGTAATCAAATAATTATCGACCTAGTTGTTTGAAACTCTAATTTATACATTACCTGTTTTTTATACAAGTGTTACATACCTATGTGCTCTTGCCCACACTAATCCATCTATCATTCTCAGCACATCTGTTGTACTATATTCATAAGATCCAATCCCTTTCACGATTTACTAAATTCTAACGACTATTCTGCCAATCATCCCTTTTCTCCCGCCCAACCAAATGTGTTTCTTATTAGGTGTAATATTTAAGGCATGAAAGTAGAGTTCTTGGTTTTGTTGATCAAGGAGATATTCATATTTTTTGGTTTTTAGATTATAGATGGCAGTTCCACTATGCCCAGTAATAACAATCGAATTTTCATCGATAAACTTAACACATGAGCCGAACATTGCTTTGTTGAAACCTAGTACCTCCCAAGTATTTCCTGCATTCTTTGTAATGGCTAAACAAGTATATATGCTATCTTTTCTATCATAATTGCCACCAGCAATAACGCCTAATTGATCTGAATAGAAATCCAATGAAAAAATGCCTGTCATTTGTTCTCCTGCAGGCAAGGGTACAGACTTACTTATATATGTTTTGCCCATATTTTTACTGTGCCATACCTGTGTTTGTTTTCCTCCAGTAGCAATAAAGATGTTGGGCGGCATTATTTTCATGTTTGAATTGCTTGCAGCAAAAAATGCTTCGCCATTATTTAATATTGGAATTTTTTTACAATCAACATTACTCCAAGTTTCTCCTGCATCGTTCGTATATAATATAGTAGCACATCCATTAATAGGGTCGCCTAATGCAAATCCATTTTTACCATCGTAAAATTTTATGCAATCTAAAAATGCATCTTTATGTGAGTTTTCATAAACCACTTTCCAGGTTTTTCCTTTGTTGTTTGTTTTGTAAATGTAGGCTGGACTGGCAATACTCATTAATAAAACAGTAGAATCGTTTAACACTGCCATCGATCTAAAATTTAATTCAGATTTTTCATTTTTAATAGAATCGATGTGCCATGTACTACCAGCATCTTCTGTATAACCCCATATACCACGGTATGCACCAAACCAAATTGTGGAATCAGAAACACTTTCAATCGTACGAATTTGAGTATTTGGCGCCGTTTGAAAATATTCGACCTCATATTTTTTAGTTACTTGTGCATTTGCTAGCGCGTTAACAAAAAATAGAAAAGTCATTATAATTTGTTTCGTCATGTATTATATATTTCTGATTTTTATGGACGGTAAAATTGAAGAAAATGTTCTACCATCTTCAAGTATTATTTTGATTGTTAATGTATGTGATTTAGTTGAAGTTGGACTCGAATTAAAATTTAAAAACAAATTGTCACCATATATTTCAGTATAGTAATTCTCACCTATAACATAGCCTTCCCTAATGTTTATTAAATCTTTTAAATTACTTCCAACCGGATGTAATTGATCATAGGCTTGGTCTGAACTTAAGTAAATTTCCCTTATTTTGCTATAGTTTACAGCTGGATCGCAAGCATGAGCGGAATTTATAAAAACGTTAAAATTTAGTTTAGCGTAAGATTCCACTTCTGTTAAGATATCAATTCCTATGCTATCAAATCGAATACCTACAGAATCTGGAAGGTAACTACTCGTATTGTAATAACTATAACCATTGCTTGTTTGGTTGCTAATTATTTTTTTAAATAGAGGGCTTATAGATTTTAGCCGAGTATTTATTGGTCCAGAGTTGCACTCATTACAAGAACTAATAAGAGTGCCGAAAAGTTGAACAGCCAGTGCGATGGAAAGTAAGTAGATAATTTTTTTCACAAGATAAATGTACAAAAAAAAGCCCCTTAATAGTAAGGGGCTTTTTTAGATTAGAATCTTTGAAATTCTATTGATTAAATGAACTCGAATAATGTAAAATTTTCGCAATGCTATCATCACTTGGATTTTCAATCAACTTATTTAATTCTTGCTTTAGTACGCTTAAATTTTCGAAGTTGTTTTCAATTTCTGCATTATTTTCAAGTTGAGATTCTAACTCGGCCATGCCATCTGATGATAATTCGTGGTAAATAGCCTTAATCATTTCGTTTTGTGTAAAGGTTTGCACCATAAGCTTGAGGTTGATTTTGAATATAAACGCACACTCAAGTAGCTTATTGTATAGGCCTTACAAATATTGTTTAAAACTTTGTTCGCGCTCAATCATCATCCTGCGCAAGTTATTTAAAGCATATCTCATACGTCCTAGGGCTGTATTAATGCTTACATCAGTTAAATCGGCGATTTCTTTAAAGCTTAAATCAGCATAATGACGCATAATTAACACTTCTTTTTGCTCTTCAGGAAGCAATTGAATTAGGGCTTTTAACTCAGTATATGACTGATCGCGCAATAATTTGTCTTCGGTACTTTCTTCCGATACTCCAATTACATCAAAAATGTCGAAACCCTCTTGATTGGTAATGGTAGGTGTACGTTTTTCTTTGCGAAAATGATCAATTACCAGATTATGTGCAATACGCATTACCCAAGGTAAAAACTTACCTTCTTCGTTATATTTACCCATTTTGAGGGTATTTATAACCTTAATGAAGGTGTCTTGGAAAATGTCTTCGGCCAAATAACGGTCTTTAACCAATAAATAAATAGAAGTATAGATCTTTGATTTGTGACGGCTTAATAATAAGCCGAGTGCAGATTCATCGCCTGAAACATAAAGATGAACAAGATCTTTGTCACTAATTAGGTTACGGTTCATAATTTTTCCCTCCGTAGTTTAAAATAATTTAGTGTAAAGATTTATTCTATAATGTTTCCTCCTTTATGGTTTTTTTAGATTTCTATGTTCGAATAAACAATAATTGTTCCAAAAAACCAAATTATTTTTTTTAAATGACAATTATGTTACGATATCTTCGCATTTTCGCATTTACAAAATTTGCACATTTTCATAATGAAATTAAAGAAATTAGCCGAATACGACGCAAAGGAATATATAGTAATTAAAGGAGCTAAGGTACATAACCTTAAAAACATAGACATCGCCATCCCCAAAAACAAATTTATTGTTGTTACTGGTTTGTCGGGTTCGGGGAAATCTTCTCTAGCCTTTGATACCTTGTATGCCGAAGGGCAGCGTCGTTACGTTGAAAGCCTATCTTCTTACGCACGCCAGTTCTTAGGCAGAATGAATAAGCCAGAAGTAGACTATATTAAAGGCATTGCCCCAGCCATAGCCATAGAGCAAAAGGTTACCGCAACAAATCCGAGATCAACAGTGGGTACCAGTACCGAAATTTACGATTACTTAAAATTGTTGTTTGCACGTATTGGTAAAACGTATTCGCCAGTTTCTAATAAAGAAGTGAAGCGAGATAACGTAGATTCTGTTACAGAAAAACTTCTCAAACTAGAGAATGATACTATCATAACCGTGTTTGCACCCTTGCGACCAATTAAAGGAAGAAATATCAAAGAAGAATTAGCCATACTGCTACAAAAAGGATTTAAGCGTGTAAAGTTTAAAGAGAGTTTATTGAAGATTGAAGAAATGGTGGAAGATAAAGCATTAAAAAATGTTCCACTTAAAAGTAATAAAGATTTATTAGTGCTTATTGATC
>JBILKW010000200.1:0-3767 GCA_044376465.1 Sphingobacteriales bacterium
TCTACGATCTCGCAAGAAGCAAAATACATAATATGCATCGATCCATTGGACGGATCGTCGAACATAGACGTAAATGTATCGGTAGGAACCATTTTTGCAATATACCGCCGCATCAGCGAAACGGGCGAGTGTAAGGCCGAAGAGGCATTGCAATCAGGAAAAGAAATGGTGGCAGCTGGCTATATTATTTATGGCTCATCTACCATGTTTGTGTATTCTACAGGTAAAGGTGTAAACGGATTTACCTTAGACCCAACCATCGGAGAGTTCTGTTTATCACATCCGAACATGAAGATACCAGAGAACGGTAAAATGTACTCTATAAACGAGGGAAACTACATTCATTTCCCAGATGGAGTAAAGAAATATTTAAAATATTGCCAAGAAATAGATGATGCAACCAAACGCCCTTATACTTCTAGATACATCGGTTCCATGGTGGCAGATTTCCATCGTAACTTACTGAAAGGTGGAATATTTATTTACCCATCGTCTTACGGAGCACCCTCAGGTAAATTAAGGTTAATATACGAATGCAACCCAATGTCGTACCTAATAGAGCAGGCAGGTGGTAAAGCTAGCGACGGATTAAACAGAATTTTAGATTTGCCGGTTACCGATTTACACCAACGTTCGCCCATATTTATTGGTTCTATAAACATGGTAAAAAAAGCAGAAGAGTTTATGGCTCAGTTCTCAGCTGTCGAAAAGCTGGTCTGAGTTCTTCTCGTCTTCGTAGGCTTGATCTATTAATAATTCTTTTTGTTCTGCTGCGGCCACTGCTAATTGATCACAGCGTTCGTTTTCGGCATGTCCGTTGTGTCCTTTAATCCACTGAAAACGCACTGTATGTTGACGGTAAATGTTTACAAAACGAAGCCAAAGATCTTTGTTTTTCTTGTTTTTGAACCCAATTTTTATCCAGTTCCAAAGCCATCCTTTTTCTACGGCTTCCACTACATATTTAGAATCGCTTACCACGAGCACTTCCGAGCCCTTAGTTTTAATAGCTTCCAAACCTTTTATTACCGCTAGCAATTCCATGCGGTTATTGGTAGTAAGCCTAAATCCTTCCGAAAGTTCTTTCATGTGTGGTCCGGATTTTAATATAGCACCGTAACCACCTCTGCCGGGGTTTCCTTTGGCAGCACCATCGGTATATAAATATATCAACATCTCTATTCTTCTTCGCTAATGGGTGTATTCAAATAATTTTTTATTCTGATGAAATATAACAGCCACATAAGTCCGGTAAACACTGCAATTATACGGGTAGGCTCAAACATCCATTGCTGTTTAACGAACTTGTTTTCGCCCCAAGCCCAAAATAAATTGATGGCATGTAAAAGGCTAATCATTAAAAAGTAGGGCCACTCTTTTGAGTCGACCGATAGTAAGTAGGCCGAAAATATAAACATCGGGAATAAATAACGTTCATGCATTTCGGGCAGCAACATAAAATAACTGAAGCAGTATAAACTTAGCAATGCCATAATCTTCATCTCTTGTTGGCGGTGTTTTGCTATTTGCACCAAAATCCAAGCAAACACAATACTAAATAGGCTATAGGCCAATATTTTTCTGCTTATCAATCCAAACACCAGCGCATCATTAGAAGGAAATTTCAATTGCATTTTTAACCCAAAATCTGCCCAAATGGCCCAGTAAAAATTAAAAGCATTTACACTGATGAAATTATACCTACCCGCCGCACTAATGTGTGGGTTTATACTATCCATTGGATTTGGTGCCCAAAGTATAAAAGGGATGTTCGGAATTAGAAATACTACCGCAAGAAGAAAAACAGAAAGCACTTTCTCTTTCATGCTGTTTTTGCTAAACAAAAAGAGCAAACCGAAAATGGGTATAAAGAGTAAGGTTTGGGTTTTAAGGCTCAAGCTAATGCCTATAATGATGGCTGTTTTGTATAATTTATGTTGAAGAATAAAATAAAAGCCTAAGAACATCAGTATACTATATAGGATGTCTATTTGCCCCCAACCATAAGCATTTATAATGGTAGCCGGTGAGAATAGCATGGCTGCTAAGAAAACTTTATTTTTCGTTTTACGATAAAAGAAAAGTAAGAAAGCAAATTCCGCAAGGAGGTTAAACAGTTTCAGAAAGCTATCGTAAAACTGCGTGTGCATATCCCATTGCATGGCATCAAACAAGTACGCGATGGGTGTAATAAGGTAAAGGTAGAGCGGAGGGTAATCGCATTCAAAACGATCTACATTTATAGAATAAATATTGGTAAAACCCTGGTTTACGATGCGTTCGCCCCAATGTTCAAAAAAGTCGAAATCGGAATTATGCCCGTCTGATAGAAAAAAGAGAATACGAACACCAATGCAAGCCATCACAAAGTAGCGCCATTGTTTAGCATTATTTAAAATGCTGCTAGGGTATGCTTGGTAGTCGAATAGATTTTTCAAAAAATTCATTTTCAAAAATAAGATAAATATTGAGTATAAAATTTCAATATTTAGTTGGGAAATATGGTTTTTATGCTATTTTTGCAATCCAAAGTAGTAATACTTGGCAATACGGTAGATGTAGCTCAGTTGGTTAGAGCATCGGTTTGTGGTACCGAGGGTCGTGGGTTCGAGCCCCATCTTCTACCCTTAAAAAAGGGAATGAGCTATGTTCATTCCCTTTTTGTCTTTAGTCTTTAGTATTTAGTCTTTAGAAAGCACCGTAGTTCGTATTTTGTATGGTTGTAATTCGATTTTATATACTTTGTTTTAACAATTAATTCATCTTTCAATCCGTAACGTCTTACATTACCAACGACTAACTCATTAGGGCTAAAAAAAGTTGTTTCACGCAAAGAGGCAAAGGAGCAGAGGAGCAAAGTTGTCTTAGCTCCTCTGCTCCTTTGCCTCTTTGCGTGAAATAAAATTTGTATATTCAATTAATGAAAAAAATCTACCTCCTCATTTTCCTAGTTCTAAGCTTAACATCTATTACAATCTTTGCTCAAAACAAGGAAATCTCCGTTCGCTTTATTGGTAATTGCGGCTTACACTTAACAGATGGAACTACCAATTTTTACATCGATTTTCCGTACAAATCGGGTGCTCATAATTACATGGAGTACGATGCTTCAGAAGTTCAGAATATAAAACCTAATTCCATTTTTATATTTACTCACAGGCATGCCGACCATTATTCAAAACGCCTTTGGAAGAAACACCGTGGGCAAAAATTCGATCCTTATAACACAGAGGAGCTCGAAAAATTAAGCACACAAGTTCCAGAATTTAGCATACAATCGTTTAGAACTCCACATAAAGTATTTGGCATTTCCTTTAAACATTATTCGTACCTCATAACTTGGCATGGTAAAAGAATATACCTTTCTGGCGATACCGAAAGTGCAGACACTTTTGCGAAGCAAGAGAACATAGACTATGCATTTGTACCGGTTTGGTTATTATTAGATGCACAAGATAAAGGAGTAAAACATAGAAGTATTAGTAAACTCATTTACATTTATCATATTGGTCCCAAGGATAGCATAAAAATAAACCCAACTGATGAACAACTGAAGTTGTTGAATAAACAAGGGGAAGTGATTGAATTATAAATTACGAATTACGAATTACGCGTTGTAGATTGCAATTAGCGAATTTTAGAATTTAGAATTTAGAATTTAGATATTAGAATTTTTTTATGCTCGATTTCCTCCATCAACTAAAAAACCGTAACGAAACCTTGTTTTTCTTTGGTCTCGTTTGCCTTATTTTTTCAATCATTTTTTT
>JBILKW010000201.1:0-3758 GCA_044376465.1 Sphingobacteriales bacterium
GGGCTGTTTATATATTTTGTAACTTTATCCATTTAAAGGTGTTATTACATAATGAAAAGAACAGATTTTTTGGTAATTGGTTCGGGTATAGCAGGATTAAGTTTTGCACTCAAAGCGGCAAAGCAAGGGAAAGTATGTATTGTAACAAAATCTAACGAAGACGAATCGAATACTAAATATGCACAAGGCGGAGTAGCGGTAGTAATTGATCAAGATGATTCGTATGAAAAACACATAGAAGATACCCTCATAGCTGGAGATGGTTTATGCTTAAAAGAAATTGTTGCCGCGGTGGTAATTGAAGGACCAGACCGTATACAAGAAATTGTAAACTACGGCACCCAATTTGATAAAAATAAAAAAGGTGAATATCATTTAGCCAAAGAAGGTGGCCATTCAGAACATCGTGTGCTACATTTTAAAGATATAACTGGTTTTGAAATTGAAAAAGTGCTATTAGAGCAAATTCACCAAAACCCCAACATCGAAATTCTAACACATTATTTTGCGATTGATATTATTACAGAACATCATTTAGGAAAAGAAGTAAATAAATCTACCGAAAATATAAATTGTTACGGAGTATATGCTTTAAATACCAGAACAAATGAAATTGAAAAAATAGAATCTAAAATTACGGTAATGGCATCTGGCGGTGCCGGACATATATACAGTACCACAACCAATCCAACTATTGCAACCGGCGACGGAATTGCAATGGTTTACAGAGCCAAAGGAAAGGTAAGAAACATGGAGTTTATACAGTTTCACCCCACAGCCCTATACCAACCAGGAGAGTATCCAAGTTTTTTAATTTCAGAGGCTGTTCGTGGTCATGGAGGGATATTAAAAAATAAAAAAGGGGAATCGTTTATGGAAATTTACGATCAAAGAGCCTCTTTAGCACCAAGAGATATCGTGGCAAGAGCCATCGACTCGGAAATGAAAAAATCTGGCGACGACTATGTTTTATTGGACATTACGCATGTTCCCAAAAATGATTTGATGCAATATTTCCCCAATATTTACGCAAAATGTTTAAGCATTGGTATTGATATGAGCAAAGACATGATTCCGGTTGTACCAGCAGCGCATTATATGTGTGGTGGTGTGTTGGTAAACGAATTCGGGGAGTCAACTATTAATAATTTATTTGCGTGTGGCGAAAGTGCTTCTACTGGCTTACATGGCGCAAATAGGTTGGCTTCAAATTCATTATTAGAAGCGCTGGTGTTTGCGCATAGGAGTTATGTAAAATCTATAGAAAAAATTAATTCCATAAATTATATTGATGAAATACCCGACTGGAACGAAAAAGGTATTTCTCTGTCTAATGAAGATATTTTAGTAACCCATAACATCCGTGAAATGCAAAGAATTATGAGTGATTATGTGGGCATTGTAAGGTCTGATTTTAGATTAGAACGAGCAATGCGTAGGTTGCAATTAATTTATAACGAAACAGAAGATTTTTATAAAAAAACAAAAATCTCTGTGAAACTATGTGAGTTAAGAAATTTAATACAGGTTTCTTATATAGTGATAAAATCTGCTATGTTACGAAAAGAAAGTAGAGGCCTGCATTATACTACAGATTATCCGCAAAAAGATACACAAATAGAGGAAACCGTTTTTTAGAAACACATACAATATAAAATAGTAATTTTGATTTTTTAATTCAAAGAAATAATATGTTCGAAAATACAGCACGCACAGAACTTTCATCACTTGGAGAGTTCGGGTTAATAGATCACATTACGAAACACATAGAGCTTACACAAACAAGCACCATAAAAGGTGTTGGTGATGATGCAGCAATTTTGCAATTCGATGAAGAACAAATTGTGGTAAGTACAGATATGTTATTAGAAGGAATCCATTTTGATTTATCATACGTACCCTTAAAACATTTAGGCTACAAATCAATCGTTGTAAATTTATCCGACATTTATTCGATGAATGCTGTACCCACGCAAGTGCTTGTATCTATTGGTGTTTCTAACCGTTTCTCACTAGAGGCAATTGAAGAAATTTACCAAGGAATGAACATTGCTTGTAAAAGATATGGCGTTGATTTAGTTGGAGGAGATACAAGTGCATCTAAACAAGGCTTGGTAATTAGTGTTACAGCAATTGGAAAACAAGAAGCTACTAAAATTACCAAAAGAGAAGGCGCAAATATAAATGATTTGCTTTGTGTTTCTGGTGATTTAGGAGCAGCGTACATGGGCTTGCAATTATTGGAAAGAGAAAAAAATGTGTACCTCAACAATCCAGAAATTCAACCAGATTTAGAAGGCTATGATTACATTGTGGAAAGACAATTAAAACCAGAGGCAAGAAAAGACATCATCGAAATATTAAAAGAAAAAGAGATTGTACCCACCTCTATGATTGATGTTTCAGATGGACTGGCTTCAGAAATATTACACTTATGCAAATCTTCTAATTTAGGTTGCAGTGTTTACGAAGAAAAAATCCCAATAGATCCAATGACGTACGATGCCGCAAGAATGTTTAATTTAGACCCAACCGTTTGTGCATTAAGTGGCGGCGAAGATTATGAATTATTATTTACCATAAAACAAAGTGATTTCGATAAGTTAAAAAATAACCCCGACATTAGTATTATTGGGCACATGACTCAACAATCTGAGGGGCCTCAACTACTGAGCAAGTCTGGAAATCAACATAAAATTACCGCACAAGGCTGGAATGCATTTAACTTATAATAGTATTATTCTGCATTACAATTTCATTTAATCAATTCATTTCTTAACTTAGAATTGGATAAATAAAATTATCGATGAGATTATACCTAAACAAAGCCAAATTTATTGCAATTTCTGCAGTCCTTTTATCATTATTTATTACACAAAGTTACGCTCAATTAACTAAAGTAACAGGTACTGTAAAAGATAAAAACACGAAGCAAGGATTATATTCTGCGGTGGTAAGTGTAAAAGGTTCTACCACTGGAACCAATACAGATTTAGACGGAAAATTTAGTTTAAATGTAGATTTAACAAATCCTCAAACGCTAATAATTTCTTACTTAGGTTATAATAAGGTAGAGGTTCAAGTATCGAAAAATAAAACCAATATTGATGTCTCATTATCAGAAAATGTGGTAACCAGCAAAGAGGTTACAATACAATCGTCACGTTTAACAGAAAAACAAAAAGAAGCACCACTTACAGTAGAGTCGATGGATTTAATTTCTATTAAACAAACATCAGCTTCTAATTTTTATGAAGGCCTAGGTCAATTAAAAGGAGTGGATTTAACTTCGGCGAGCATTGGCTTTAAGATCATAAATACGAGGGGTTTCAACAGTACTTCACCGGTAAGATCGTTACAATTAATTGACGGTGTTGATAACCAAGCACCAGGATTAAATTTTTCACTTGGTAATTTTTTAGGAGCATCAGAATTAGATGTACAAAAAGTAGATTTAGTAGTAGGAGCAAGTTCTGCATTTTACGGACCGAATGCGTTTAACGGAGTAATAAGTATGCAAACTCGCAACCCATTTAACAGCCCCGGTTTAACCGTAATGTCGAAAGTTGGAGAGCGAGGATTATTTGAAACGGCTATAAGATATGCGAGGGTTTATAAGAATAAAGCAGGGGAAGATAAATTCGCATTCAAGGTAAATTTATTTTACATGCGAGCGTATGATTGGGAAGCGAATAACACAGACGCAACGCCACAATCTACAGTTGGTAGAAATAATCCGGGTAGTTACGATGCAGTAA
>JBILKW010000060.1:0-11669 GCA_044376465.1 Sphingobacteriales bacterium
TGATAAAAGCGTTCGCTTAAATAACGTTATTATAATCGCACCAATTATACGATTGAAAAAAGGTTTTACAGGTTCTTTGCAGTTATTTAGCACCGATAGTTTAATTGTGGAGGAGGGTGTTAAACTTAGTTATCCTTCGGTGCTTTATAATTATCAGAGCGAAGAGCATGATGGTAAATTAATGATAAAACAAGGTGCAGAAATTAACGGAGCCATAATTGCAATGGATAAGAGCTATGATGATAAAAATGCAAAAGTAGAAATTCAGAAAAATGTAACCATACGAGGGATGCTTTGGGTTGAGGGTTACTTGCAATTTAACGCGAGTGTGATAGGACATGTGTTTACTCACAAATTTATTTGGAATACCACTGCTTCTCTTTATGAGAACCATTTACTAGATGCGAATATAAACGCAACAACCTTGCAAAAGCAGTATTTATATCCAACGCTATTTCCCTCTTTAAAATTACAATTGTTAAAAGTAGTTGAATGATAAGAGCAAGTACCCTATACGAAGTATTAATTGCGATGTTACTTTTTATAAGTGTAGCAACAATTTCATTTTACATGTTACTCAATGTTCAGAATAGTTATGATGTAAAGTATGATGTATTGAAATACGAAAACGTTATTAATAACTATAAAAAATACCCAGAACATGGAATTGATAAATCTATTTTTATAGACGAGCGTGTTGAACTATATAATAGATCTACTGAATTTATTTTAAAATCTTATGTAGTGATTTCCGATAAGGGAGAGGAATTGTATGTAAAAAAAGAATTAATACTGCTAGAACATGAGTAAAGTAAAATTATTTACGGTAGCAGAAATAATAGTAGCGATGCTATTATCGAGCATACTTATACTCATAACATATAAGGTATACAACAATGTGCAAGTATACGTATTGAACAATTTGCATAATAAACATAAAAAATCTGAGCTAATGTTACGAGCAGTATTAATGAGAGATATTAATAAAGCCAACATGGTATTGAGTGCCAACAGAGGGTTTCTTTGTATAATAGATTCTATGGAGGTAAGCTATAATTTTACCGACAGTTTAATAATTAGAAAAGGAATAATTGCTGACACTTTTAAGTTTAACGTAAAAGAGATAAAGTTATGGAACGATACACTATTGGTATTGAGCAGTGAGGAAATAGTAGAGAGGGTGGAAATATTTTTAGAAATAAACAACGAGGAGAAAGTTTTTATAGAGAGAAGGCAAGGAGCGAGCAAGGAGTATTTTAATTTATACAGCATTGATACAGTTAGATAAAATAAAGAAAAAACAAGTACAAAAAGAACAAGGATACCTTCGTAAATTAAGTGCCATACTGAATACGGATATACGCTTTGGAAACTCGGCTATAAGCGACGGTATACGCTTTGATTTTTATTTTGAATTGCAAGTATTATTAACTGCAGGAGTTGACATACGAACAGCCTTAGAATTAATAGCTGCGGAGCAGAAGAGTAAGAATGCAAATAAGGTATTTATAGCCATGAGCAATTTAGTGGTATCGGGCAGAAGTTTATCGGAAGCCATGCAAGAACTAAAGGAGTTTAGCAATTACGAATTTTATAGCGTGCAAATAGGAGAGGAGAGTGGGAAATTAAATACGGTATTAAAAGAATTAGCCAGCTTTTACAAATCGAAGCTAAAGCTAAAAAGACAATTAGTAAGCGCTTTAACTTACCCATCCGTAATATTATTGACTTCTTTTTCGGCGGTGTTTTTTATGTTGAATTTTATTGTACCCATGTTTTCCGATATTTTTAAAAGGTTCGGAAGTAAACTTCCATGGATTACTCAGCAGATAGTATACTTTTCTAGTGTACTAAGAACTCATTCTTGGTGGATGTTGTTACTCATATTCATGACTATTTATGCATTGTATATGCAAAGAAATACACTTTGGTATAAAAAGTTTTCCACATTATTCATTTTAAAAATACCCATTGTAAAATCAATTATTCTTAAAATTTATTTAGCAAGGTTTTCTAATTCTATGGCTTTATTAATTGCAGCAAAAGTTCCGATTTTAAGAGCGATACAATTGGTACGTCAAATGATTAAATTTTATCCGATTGAAAATTCTTTAGAACAAATAGAGAAAGAAGTATTAAAAGGAAAATCACTACACTCTTCGATGCAAGCATTTACTATATATCCAGCTAAAATGATCAGTTTAATTAAGGTGGCGGAGGAGGTAAATCAATTGGATCATTTTTTCGTTCAAATAGCAGAACAATACACGCAAGAAGTAGAACATCAATCGAGTATAATTAGCAGTTTGTTAGAGCCAATTATATTAATTGTGTTAGGAGCAATTGTTGGAATAATTTTAATTTCCATGTATTTACCCCTCTTTCAAATGACTAAAGTATTCTAGTTTTTTTTATTTTTTCCACATATTCCTAATTGGAATAATTTATACCGATTAGTAGTTGTGGACGTAAAATAAATTTGTTTGGTTTGAGGAAATAAAATTTATTTGCTCATGAAAAAATTATCTTTAACATTTTTTGTAAATATTCTATTATCATTAAATCAATTAAATGCTCAAGCTCCAACAACTTTGCCCTCTACTCCTAAACTAGAGACCCTAATTCCACAAGCACCCAATACGGCTTCTTTTATGAAGTATAATTTGAGTAGTGTTGATTTACATACTGGTGCTAATCCAGTAAATATACCATTGTATACAATTAACGTAGATGGTTTTCAAGTTCCAATTACATTATCAAATTCAGGAACAGCATTGAAAGTTGACGAATTACCCAGTTCTTGCGGAATGGGTTGGACTTTAAATGTTGGTGGCGTTATAACTTTCACTGAAGAGCATGGAACTGGACTTAATTCATTTTTAACAAATGAATTTGATGCAGTACCTTTCATGACTCATGATGGGTATGATTTATCAAATAACAAAATATTTAGTCCAGTTGATAATAATCAGTATGTAGTTGGTAGGAAAGCCTCGTTTAGTTTTATGGGGTATTCGGGCTCTTTTTATTTAACAAATTCTAATAATAACTCAGGAAGAATACTAACTGGAGATAAAACTTTTAAATATAAGCAAGATGGAAATGTTATCACTATAATCAATTCAGAAGGTGTACAATTTGTGTTTGGCAATGATCCAGATAATTCAAATTTATATTATACCGAAATGCTAAATAGATTTTTAGGCCCTTTTGTTCTAGATATTGATTTAAATGATTACATGAGAAATAATAATACTTCACATGTACCAAATCTTATTTTCACTTCAGCAGGCGATTTTGCTTCAAGTTCAGAATTAGGTAGAAATACAGCGTCTATTTATTTACGTAAAATAATTTTACCTAACTCAAATAAAGAGATAAATTTTGAATATAAATATAATAAACAAGGTCCATTAAAATATACTGTTGCAGAAGAATACAGTTATATCCCCAATAATTTATTTGAACAAGGCCATGTTACAGAATACCTTCATCGTACATTTCAAATAAACAATTTAAACACCTTAACGATAAGTAAAATAAAATGGCCAAATGGAAAAATTGATTTTGATTTACTACCAATTTTTATTGGTGGGAATTTTGCACTTACTTATCCCAATACTAAATTTAATTTAGAATACCAAAATCCTGTATATAAAGTTGATATGATTAATAATAATTTTGGGTATATAGATGCAATAAATAAAGTTAAGATTTTTAACACTGAAAACGAATTAATTAAAGGATTCGATTTTAATTATGTTTTTAATAATACTAATATTGCAATTGAAAAGAAATTTTTCTTGAATAGTTTACAAGAGTTTTCTACTACTGAAAATATTCCACCATATAAATTTGATTATGATCTAAATTATACAGAACACCCAAATATTTTAAATAATAATACAGATTATTGGGGTTATTTTAATTATAATTTTGACGGTTATGATAATAAACGAAAACATAAAATACCATGGTTAGATTTTAGAACTGATTTACCTGCTATTAGCGTTAATCCATATACAAAGACTTCTCTAGCTACATTGTATCTAAATAAGCTTAATCTTAATAATACCGATAATTTGAGTCCTTTTACATTGTTAGGGTTTAACTTGGATGAACAATTTGAATTTAAAGAATACTATGATCCAAATTATCAAGGGCATTATTACAATAAAAATAGTAGAGAAAGTATAACATATGGTATGTTACTAGCGGTTGAATATCCAACGGGTGGTAAAGATGAATTTTATTACACCATGGATACTTTAGTATATAAGTATAATAATATTGCTCGAAGAGTATATGGAGGAGGTGTTAAAATTTCTAAAATTGTTAGAACTTTCAAAGATCAATTGAATACACAACTTGTAAAAAATTATACATATCCACCATTTGGTGTATTAAATTTTATACCACAATTTACGCGTAGCTATTTTGCTAAAATTTCTAATGTTGATCAATATTATGTATTACATACAAAATATGGTAATTCTTTGAATAGTCCATCGGGTGCAGTTAAGTCCTATTCTTTTGTTACAGAAACTATACCTGGAAAAGGGAAAACAATATACTACTACCATGATATATTAAACCCTAATTTAACCACATCAGCGCTTGATATGATTGCAACGATTACTTTTTTGCAACCAAGCACTTCAAATATATTGTTTAAAAATCCTGCAAAATATACTCAATACAACGAAGAATTAGATAAATACCCTTATTATTCATTAGATGATTCATGGGTTAAATCTAAATTATGGAAAGTTGTTGATTACGATTTAAATAATAATATTGTTAAATCATTAGTATATGATTATCAATTTGAAATTATTAACAATGATAAAATAAAATCAATTACTTTAATTAATGATATTGTAAAAGCCGGTGACCCTACTGCTCATAGCGTAGCTAGCGATGGTGTTTTTAAATTATCAAATAGAAATTTAATAGATGGGCACGCAAAATTAAATAAATTAACCACAACAATCTATAATATACCATCTAATAATTCTATATCAACAGTTGAAGAGTATACCTATAATCTTAAAAACAAAATTAGGTCAATTTCTAAAATTGATCAGAATAATGTTATAGAGAAACAATATTATTATTATGTATATGATTTTAATGGAATTGATAAGAATAGTATAGGACAATACCCTACAGTAAGTGAAGCGATGGAGGGGGCAAATTCTTTATTGGAAAAAAATATTTTATCTAAACCTATTTGTTTTGAAAAATATATTGAAAAACCAAATCAAAATCCAATTATGTTGAGTTCTTCTTTCTTATTGTATAAAAATTTTGGATTGCAAACCTTATTATGGAAAGAATACATATTAAATTCTAGCGGAACATTGAGCGTATTACCATTTAATGTTTCGAATTCTACTTTTGACTTTGTTTTTGATTCAAAATTTAAATTATATAGAACATACAATTTATACAATGAAAACGCTAAGCCTATTGAATTATTGGACAATAATTTAGGACTAATTAGTTATAAATGGTGCTACAAATCCGAATTGCCAGTTGCACAAATAATAAATGGTAAAAACTCAACTACTAACATAGGTAATAATACTTCTTACATTGGCTTTGAAAGCGGCTCTACAGCTAACAATATAGAAGATAATGACTATTGGAGTTTTAATCAATCAAATACCTACCTTGCCCCAGAATCATACACCGGAAAACACGGCATGGTGTTAATGCCTAACAATGATGAAGATGGAATTTTTAGAGAATTTCATCCAGACAATTCTACTCAAACCATTATTATTTCAGGTTGGATTAAAATATTTAATTCAAATTCATTAGCAAATGGAATTACTAAAAACGTTGCGCTAAATATAGATTTAAATGGTGTATCATTAAAGACTGTTTATCTGTCAACAAATAATTCTCCCTCCGAATGGAAGTACTTCTCTGTACCGATTGAATTAGCTACCCCAAATACTAGCCTCCGAATTAATTTTAATCATAATGCTGAGTCTGGAAATAGAAGTGTAGTTTTTGATGATATTAGAGTACAGCCACTCAATTCAACAATGACTACATATACTTACGAAACTATAAATAACCAAGTAACAAGTATTTCTGATGAAAACAACAAGCCTACCCATTTTGAATATGATGAGTTTGGTAGGTTAACCTTCCAAAAAGACTTCAATAAAAATATATTAAAATCTACTATTTATTTATACCAACCTAAAAACTAATATTATGAGAATTAGATTATTTGTATTTTTACTTAGTATAGTATTAGGTAATTTCACTAATGTTTTAGCTGGTGTACAAAGACCATATTTGCCAGAATTACCAAGTGTACTTAATTATAACACAAGGTATGCATCACAAAATGTACCCTATCAAATTGTAAGCTATTTTCAAACTCAAAATTTTACAATTTTACCAATTATTAATACCAATAATTTCCAATTGGATGTGAAGTATTATTTTCAGTACGATTCTTTAGGAACTGATTTGCGTTACCCGGTTGAATTGATAAGTGGCACCAATTATAGTACTTCAATAACCATAAAAAATACCTCCAAAATATACATTCGATCTTTGCAATTAAATAATGTTGATGTGAGGTCTAAGAATAATTGGAGTTTACCTAGAGTTGTAAATATTAATGTATCCAATGCAACCATTTTCCCGCCTAAAATTATTAATTATGCATCAGAAGTAGCATATGGTTTATCTGGTTTTAGCGCGAGTACTTTATATACCAACGCAACAAATATTAGATGGTACGATGCACCATTTGAAGGTGACGGATTTCAGAATACAAGTAACTTATTGCATACAGGTACACATTACATTCCTGCATCAAGCGTAGATTTAAATTCTATTTATGTGTGTGCATACAATCCTTCTACAGGGCAAGAAAGTGCTCGTGTAAAAATGATTTATTTTATCAAAAATGCAATCATCGAAAATGTAATACTAGCAGATAATGTTAAAACTCCAGATGCTATATTTGATTTAAATCATAACCAAGTTTCTAGATCCAAAACCTATTTTGATGGATTGGCTCGCCCTATTCAAAAAAATTCAAAACAAGCTTCGCCTACCTTAAATGATATTGTAAGTATACTTACGTATGATGAATTAGACAGAGAGAAAACGAGTTACTTGTCTTATGCTGTATCTAACATCCACAATGCATATCGCAATAATGCCATCGCTGAGCAACAAAATTTTTATCAAAATATTGCCAAGCCAACAAATTTTGCTTATGCCGAAAATGTGTATGAAAATTCGCCACTAGGCCGACCAATCGAAAAAAGCGAAGCAGGCGATGCTTGGAAAATAGGAGCAGGGCATACTTCTAAACTTCAATATCGTTTAAATAATACCAATGAAATAATAAAATACGAACTCATAAATAACGTGTACAAAGCAAACGGTTATTACCCGATTGCAAAATTAAGCATTGACCTATCTGTAGATGAAAATGGATCGAGGGTTAAAACAGCCAAGGATAATTTTGGTCGGTTGATTTGTACAGAGAATGAAATTACTACCAATACCTGGATCAGAACCTATTACATCTACGACGATAAAGGTCGCCAAATTTATGTAATACAACCATCTGGTAATGCAGTGCCGGGTGCAGAACTTACTCCAGCTTTTATTAGCAAACATGTTTTTTCGTATGAGTACGATGATAGAGATCGGATGATAAGTAAGCGAATACCGGGTAAAGGCATTGAGAAGTTTGTGTATAATGATAAAGATCAGTTGGTGCTTTCGCAAGATGCGAAGATGGCTTCAGAAAATGCAGCTAAATGGAAGTTTTATAAGTATGACATTTTAGGCCGCCAAGTATATACAGGTATTTGTACAATTTCTGATTACAGTAGTGTGGATGCGTTAAGAAACAAAATTGCCATGGAAACTATTTTAGATGAAACCAGAAAAAATAGTGGATTTGGTTATACGAATAGAACGTATCCGATAGTTATGTTTTATGATGTAACCAACATAACTTTTTACGATTCGTATCCAAATTTTCCAATACGAATAGCATTTCAAAGCCCAAGTTCCTATAATAATAATATTTTTGGGAAAGTAACCAGGGTTGTAAGTAGGGAAATAAATGGAGATGGTGACGTAGATGCTACAACCTGGAATAACCAATATTTTTATTACGATGATAAATATAGAGTAGTAAAAACAATCGAAAGTAGCAGTCATTTTATTGAAACTACCATCAATACTTATGATTTTGTAGGGAATATTTTGAGTACTACCAAAACTCAATTAAATACAGCTCAATCACCTAACACCAGTACAACAGTTAGCAAATACTTTACCTACGACCACCAAAACCGTTTGCTCAGTATTTCTGAAAGCATTAACGGAGGCGCTTCGCAGGTAATTGTAAATAATATGTACGATGAACTGGGTAGATTAGAGAAAAAGAATTTCAACATCGTAAATGGCAAGCCTATGTTTGCAACAAATAATGAGTACAACATACGCAATTGGCAAACGCTCAGCGATTCGTATTGGATTTATACGGTAAATAACTGCAATGAAGTAGTGCTGTTTGATCCTAGTGAATTATTGGCGAGCATAAACACCGGCGACGACGATAGAGAATTTTATCAGGCAATGCTAAGCGACCAATTACATACCTGGGCAGATTACACCGCAGTAGAATATGTAAATGGCTTGGAGAACTATGGGTTTACGGATGATCATTTTGCAGTTGCGATTATGCAAGACAAAACGAGAGAACCGGGAGATGGTAACAAAGAGGTATTTAAGAAACAAGTAAGTCAATTATTATATGAATCACTAATTAGAGCAGGATTTACCGAGAGTTTAAACGAAAATGCAATAGAAGAAGTTACTACGTTTTTAGTAAATAATCAGCTTTCAAGAATAAACAATACAAACATATTACCCATTATAACCTACCTCAATTGCTACGATGTAGAAACTCGAGTGAACTTATTCAAACAAGAAATGCGTTATGAATCTACAACGGGTAGAACATCAGCTGCAGCCCAGTACAATGGAAACATTTCGAGCATCACCTGGAAAACGAGCAACCAAGCCGAGAACGAATACGGACATACGTATGATAAGTTGAACAGATTGGTGGCATCCGATTATGCATTAAAATCGGGTTCGAGCTGGACGAACCCCACTAATTACGATGTAAACGGAATAAGCTACGATGTGAATGGCAATTTATTAAGCATGACCCAGTATGGCAAAATAAATACAGGAAATACCTATAACAAAATAGACGCATTAACGTATCGCTACGATGGAAATCGCTTATTGGCGGTAACGGATAGCGAACCCCTAGCGAGTGCAAGAGGAGATTTTGAAGATCGTAATAAGAATACGGATGATTATAGTTATGATGCCAATGGAAATTTGATTGAAGATAAGAACAAAGGCATCAACATAACGTATAATTATTTAAACATGCCAAGCAAAATTGTATTTGCAAATGGTAATTCAATTTATTACATTTATAATACCAACGGCACAAAAATGCGCATGTTACACACTACACAAATTGCAAGCCCAACAGCACCGGTAACTCAAACGAGAACGGATTATTTTAACGGCTTTGTGTATGTAAACAACGAACTAGATTTCTTTGCCAACGAAACGGGCCGAGTGTTAAAAGTATCGGGCGGATACGAGAGGCAGTATGTAATTGCAGATCATTTGGGCAATGCACGCATGAGTGTAAAACCAAACGCAAACAACCAACCGGTAATTTTGCAATACGATTCGTACTATCCATTCGGATTAGAAATGGGCGGCATGAGTTTTGTAAGTTCATCGGAGAATAAATACAAGTACAACGGCAAGGAGAAACAAACAGCGCATAACTTAGGTTGGTATGATTATGGCTTCAGATTTTACGATCCGCAAATTGGAAGGTGGCATGTGGTGGATCCACTTGCGGAGAAAATGGTTCAATGGTCTGTGTATAATTATGTGTTTAATAATCCGGTGATGTTGGTGGATCCGGATGGGAGGGCGCCTGGGGATTACCACAATCTTGATGGTAAAAAAATTGGCTCTGACGGGAATCAAGATGACAATGTTCACTTTGTTTCAGATGCCAAATCAATATCACAAATAAAAGAAAATAATCGAAACGGCACAACTACACCTACTGATCAAGTTGATATTGTAGTAACAACTACAAAAACAGTTTTAAATGAAGCTGTAGACGTATTGAATCGTACAATAAAAAATGGTGGTTCAAAAGAAGAAGGTTCTATTGTTTCAGTTGATGGAAACATAAATAAGCTAGCGCCTGGTAGTGGAATAATAAATGGTAAATCTTCAATCGATGTTCCTTTTGTAGAAAATAAAAATGGAACATTAATTCATTCTCATCCAACAACCGAGTCAGAAACGCATGGTTTCAGTGCAAATGTGCCATCTCCGGAAGATTACACACAATTTAAGAATTTTCAGCAAAACATAATTGTTGGCCCATTAGGGCAACCGACGGAAAATACAACTAGGCCTAATGGCATTGTAATTTTTGACCGTAATGGTACTCAATTATTGAGTATGCCTTTATTTAAAATGGAAAGAGTTATAAAATAAATTAATTATGAAATTAAAATATATTTTAATATTAGTTCTATTGTTAGGTAATATGAATCATAGAGCATATTCAATGTTTCGAAATGAAATGAAGTCAAATGTTACCATTTTAGTTAATAATAAATTTTATATGGGCCCATTCAATAATGCAGCGTTTATAATATATGATAAAGTTGGAAATGAAGTTTTATTGGCTAAATTCAATTGTATTCCTGGCGATATTATTTATGATAGTTTAGAAATAAAAAGAATTTTAACGTATAATGAAAATCTATATAGTTTATATATTTCATTTGAAATTGTGAATTCTAAAGGAATTCCAATTAGGATTAAAAAAGAGATAACTAAAGATATATTTTTAGATAATTTTACAATAATTAATATTGAATTAAAAAGAAATAATTACAAAGTAAGATACTTTTCAAATAGTTTTTTAGAAAAACAAGGTAAACGAAATAAATCTATATTTTATTGATAATGTAGTAGTGTTCAGATTTGCACCTCAGGTAAACATTATTCATTAAATGTCTGCATTTCAATATTAAATTAGAATTTCATTTTTAAAGGTAGTGTTCAATTGTAACTTATCTAGTTTGCAAAGATTGCAGACTTGGGAATCAGTTATATGTTTAATTGATAATTTTGAAAATGGGTGGCTCACAACCACCCATTTATATTTTATATCGACTTATATCAAAAAAATAATAAAAGAATATCAACATAACGTATAATTATTTAAACATGCCAAGCAAAATTGTATTTGCAAATGGCAATTCAATTTTTTACATTTATAACACCAACGGCACAAAAATGCGCATGTTACACACTACACAAATTGCAAGCCCAACAGCACCGGTAACTCAAACGAGAACGGATTATTTTAACGGCTTTGTGTATGTAAACAACGAACTAGATTTCTTTGCCAACGAAACGGGCCGAGTGTTAAAAGTATCGGGTGGATACGAGAGGCAGTATGTAATTGCAGATCATTTGGGCAATGCACGCATGAGTGTAAAACCAAATGCAAACAACCAACCGGTAATTTTGCAATACGATTC
>JBILKW010000061.1:0-11522 GCA_044376465.1 Sphingobacteriales bacterium
GATTTTACTGAAGAAGAAAAAAATAATTTGTACCGAATGATTGGCATGGGTGCTTTGAAATATTATTTACTAAAAGTAGACCCTAAGAAACGCTTGTTGTTCGACCCGAACGAATCCATCGATTTGCAAGGAAACACAGGGCCTTTTATACAATACTCGTACGCACGTATACAATCTATTTTAAGAAAAGCAGCGCAAACAATTGATGCAGATACAAGCATAAAAAGTTTGAATGCGAATGAAAAAGATTGCATAGTATTGATGCTGAAATACCCTGCTATAATAGAAGAAGCGGCAAAAGCATACAGTCCGGCATTGCTCTCTAATTATTTATACGAACTGGCAAAAACCTTTAACAAGTTTTACCACGACGATCCTATCTTAAAATTAGAGGATGCTGACAGATTGAATTTCCGTTTACTCATTTGTAAAAACATTTCGGAAATTATTTCGAGTGGTATGAAACTGTTAGGCATAGAAGTACCCGAAAGAATGTAAATAGAATATAAAAAGTATGAAGCACAAACCTGCCTTCCTCTTTTCCATTTTCTTTTTTCTAGTTCTCTCTACCAACAAGGCACAAGTATTTACTGAACTCCACAGCTTTAAACTGTACGCAGATAGTGCCACCAACTACTCAAGTATTTGGATGGATGTGGATCAGGATTATGATTTAGATTTGCTCAATTTCTCCATTTTAAATAAGCCTAACAGCTTGTACGTACAAGATGAAAATGGTTTTAAAAAAGTAAACAGTGTTTTTGACAAAGACGGAGGAAATGCCAACGGTGCTTGCTATGCGGATATAGACATGGACGGCGATTTAGATGTATTTGTGTATTCTATTTTTGGGCAGAAAAATTACTTGTACATACAAGAGAGCAAAGGGCTTTTTAGAAAAGAAGTATTGCAAGAAATTACGCAGCAAGAGAACAATGCATTTTATGCAAGTTTCTCTGATGTGAATTTAGATAATTATCCAGATTTAATAATTGCAGATACTGAACTCTGGAACCCAAAAACCATAAAAAAACCTAGCCGTATTTATTATAATGATGGAAGAGGAAATTTTACGAAAGCAAAATCCGAATCTTTTTTTGTTCCAAAGTCAGATACTCGAAATGTAATGCTAGCAGACGTAAACCAAGATGCACGCGAAGATTTAATGTTACTAAATTTCGGTTCAGAAAATACCTTGTACTTAAAAAATAACGCAAACATATTTAACAAGGTAAGCAGTAACATGAGTATTATAGCGGGAGATTATGTTGATGCAAAAGCAGCGGATGTTGACAATGATGGAGATTTAGATATTTTGTTGGTTAATTTAAAAACAGGAATTGAGTTATATAGAAACGACGGGAACTTGTTGTTTACCATGGTTCCGGATGTATTTAAATTAATTAATTTTCCAATTGCTGGCATAGAGATTATTGATTATAACAACGATGGAAATATGGATGTGTTGTTGCATAAATCCTTTAGTAAGGAGAAAAAAATATTCATCAACCAGAACGATCAACATCAATATATAAAATTTAAATTAAGAGCAGATAGGGCAAACTTACATGCCATTGGAGCAAAGGTTTATGTTAGCACCCTTGCAAATGATAGGAAATATTGGCAATACAAAGAAGTACGTGCAAATAAACAAGCCTATGTAAATGATGTGTACGATTTACATTTCGGAATAGCCGATATGAAAAATATAGATACAGTAAAAGTGATTTGGCCCGATGGTACCGAGCAATTTTATGCAGATTTATTGCCTAATCAATCTTATTTTATAGAGCAAGGAATGGAGGTTAAATTATTAGCAAACCCAAGCATTGCAAACCAAACATTGGATAGAATAAAAGACATGAGTGTAAGCGTAGTAGCCCATGATTTTACTTATGGTGAAATTGATGGGATTACAGTATTTTATGAAAATAAAGGCTTAGTGCAACAAGATGTAGAAGTGAGTATCAACTTATCTGTTCCCATGAATCTATTCAACAGTTTCCCGATGCCAAATGAAAGCAGCACGACTCAGTTTGTGTGGAAAATAAAAAGTGTGCCGGCGCAATACAGAGGAATTATAACACTCAGTGTACGCAGCCCCAACATAGAAGAAACTGCTGCCATAGAACAAAAAATTGAAGTAATGTTGGAGCCGCGCATCGGCGACGAGCAGAGCAGTAACAATGAAGTGGTATTGGTAAAGAAGATAAAGTAAATGCGACTGTACGATAGCAAAAAAAAATCTATGTGTTTATAAAAAACCTTAAATGCCTTTTCACAGAGAGTAAATATTACTCATTTTCATAGCGTATCATCGTAGGTACTTAGCGTCTATTGTGACCCAAAAACAAAAAAGGGGCGATAATCAAACGATCATGCCCCTCAATTAGCTTATTAGCTAATTACCTCATTAGCTAATTAATTTATCTTCCATCTACTAAAGTAGTTCGATACCTTAAGGTCTTTTGTGCCGTGCGAATAATCGTAGAAGCCACGTTTAGATTTTACACCTAACTCGCCTGCGGCAACCATTTTTACTAAGAGTGGGCAAGGTGCGTATTTAGGGTTTCCGAAACCATCATGTAATACATTTAAAATTGCCAAGCAAACGTCGAGGCCAATAAAATCTGCTAATTGCAAAGGGCCCATAGGGTGAGCCATGCCTAATTTCATTACGGTATCAATTTCTTCAACACCTGCAATTCCTTCAAACAAGGTATAAATTGCTTCGTTGATCATTGGCATTAAAATACGGTTGGCCACAAAACCCGGGTAATCGTTTACCAAGGTAGGCACTTTATCAATTTTTTTAGCCAGTTCCACAATGGTTTCGCAAACAACTTGATCTGTTTGGTATCCTGCAATTACTTCAACCAATTTCATCATTGGCACCGGGTTCATAAAGTGCATGCCAATAACGTTTTTTGCTCGGCCAGAAGCTGCACCAATTTCTGTAATAGAAATAGAAGAAGTATTGGTAGCTAATATTGCTTCGGGCTTGGTTAGTGTACCCAGTTCTTTAAATAGTTTCATTTTAATTTCCGGGTTTTCAGTAGCCGCTTCTACTACTAAATCTGCATGCAGTACACCTTCTTTTAAATCGGTATAAGTAGTGAGGTTGTGCAGGGTGGCATTTTTTAGTTCTTCAGAAATAATACCTTTTGCTACCATGCGGTCTGCATTTTTTGCAATGGTTTCTAATGCACGTTTTAATGCATCGGGGTTTACATCAATTAAACTTACTTTATATCCATATTGAGCAAATACGTGCGCAATACCGTTTCCCATCGTACCAGAACCAATTACCGAAATGTGTTTCATTTTTAAAGCGATCGTGTTTATAATTCTTTAACTATTTTTTCAAGTATTTCCATGCCCATGTCAACATGTTTTTTGTCTAGGGTGAGCGCAGGACGGAAACGGATAGTGTTATGGCCACAGCCTAAGAACATCACGTTGTGATCCATTCCTTTGCTTACAAATTGGTCGCGCATTGCTTTTGTAGGAAAATCAAAGGCTACCATTAAACCTTTACCTCTAACGTTGCTTATGTTTGCATTACGAGTAGAAATGTCGGAAATGGTGTCGTATAAATACTTACCAACGTGTTCGGCATTAGTTAATAAATGATCTTCTTCAACAATTTCCAAAATGCGTGAGGAGCGAACCATGTCAACTAAATTACCACCCCAAGTGGAGTTAATGCGTGATGATACGTTAAATACATTCGTTTCAATTTCATCTACTTTTTTGCCTGCTAAAATTCCGCAAACTTGCATTTTTTTACCAAACGCTAAAATATCGGGGCGGGCATGTTCACCAAAGTGTTCGTGTGCCCAAAACTTGCCTGTTAACCCTACGCCACTTTGCACCTCATCATAAATTAAAAAAGCATCGTTTTCGTCAGCCAATATTCTTAGTTTCTCTAGGTACTCTTTACGGAAATGGTTATCACCTCCCTCAGATTGAATCGGCTCAATAATAATGGCGCAAATATCATCAGGGTTATTTTTAAATGCTGTTTTTATTTGGCTGATTGATAACTCTTCTCTTTGCAATAAATCCTCATAATTATCATCTGTATACGGGAATTTTATTTTAGGATTTGATACACGTGGCCAGTCAAATTTTGCGAACCATTTTGTTTTATCGGGCAATGTATTGGTTAAGCTCAACGTATAGCCTGATCTGCCATGGAACGCTTGTTCAAAATGTAAAATTTTGAAACCCTTTTCATAGGTGTAACCTTTCTGGAAATTTTTCTGAACTTTCCAGTCCATGGCAACCTTTAACGCATTTTCGATGGCTAATGAACCGCCAGCAATAAAAAATGCGTGGGGTAAATAAGATGGAATGCCAACTCTAGAGAAGGTGTCCACAAATTGTGCGTATTGAGGTGTGTAAACGTCGGAGTTAGACGGGTTTGTTAATGCTGCTAGCATTAAGTTTTTCTTAAATTCTTCGTCGTTTACCATTTTTGGGTGGTTGTAACCCAAGGGTACTGAGGCAAAACAAGTAAAAAAATCGAGTAACTGGCGATTGTTTTTAGAGTCGTGGATCCACACTCCGTTACTCTTTTCCATGTCGAAAACCATATCGTAGCCGTCTGCCAAAATATGCTTGTTCAAGGTTTCTTGAACTTGGTTTGGGGATATGTTTACTTTATACATATGCTAAATTTTACACAAAGGTAGTTAAAAAAAGCCTTAAAATGGCCAGATTGGGGCAATTTATCAAATTCGGACAAATATTCTTATAGGAATAATTCCTCGAGAATTAAGTTCTCAATAAGGTATTAATTTTAGAAAAATTAAGAGGTTATGGTAGGTAGAACTTTTCAAAGGCTTCCATTTTACCCAAATTGCCTAATAATCCGCCGGTATGTACAAAGAGTATTTTTTTTATAGTAGTAGTGCTTGTATTTTCTTCCATCCATTTATAACAAGTGGCCAATGCTTTGGCAGTATATACTGGGTCAAGTAAAATACCTGTATTGCGTTGGAACTGGAAGGAAAACTCCAGCAGTTCGTTGGTATGTTGGGCATAGCGACCGTATTCTTGAGTAGCGTGTAGGCTCAAGCGGTTAGCGGGTATAGAGTATGGAGTACTGGGCAGTGAGTATTGGGTATCTGGCAGGAGTAGTTGTGCTAGGTTGGATTTTATTTCTTCGAGGCCATTGTGTACAACTACAGAATGTAAATGAGTGTTTAGTTTGTTTGTGTGTATAGCGTTTAAAATTCCTGCGCTGGTACAGGCTGTACCGGCTGCAATAAATATATCGGTGTATTCTTCTGTTAATTCTGAAATAATTTCTTCGCACCCTTTTGCTCCTAATGCAGATAATCCTCCTTCATCTATAACATAAGCTAGCGCATCTTCTTTAAAGTAAGAGTTGAAGAGGGCCGGTTTATTTTTGTAGTCATCTCTGCTTACTTGTATGATTTTCATGCCCATCATTTTACAAAGTAGCAGTATTTCAGAGGGTTTTCTAGCTTCTTCTCCGCGTACAAATGCGATGCTGCTAAAACCAAATTTTGCCGATGCCGATGCTAATGCAAGTAAATGGTTGGAGTGAGCACCTCCAAAACTCACCAATTTTGTTTTATGTTGATGGTGTGCCTCGGCTACTTGGTATTTTAATTTTCTCCATTTGTTGCCAGAAATCAATGGGTCAATTAAATCATCACGTTTCATAAACAACTGATACCCTTTTGGCACGTTGTACGTAATTTCTTGAATGGGAGAGTGAATCTGGAAAGCAAACATGATGCAACATTAATAAAAAACCCTTAAAAGTACGACGACTTTTAAGGGGCATATCAATTTATTTGTTGGGTCTATATTATTTCCAGTCGAGGTTTATGCCAATACCTGCAGTAGCCATTGGGTATTTGCCGAAAGTATATGCACCTTGGAATGTAACAATTAATAATTTCAATCGCAGACCCAATGTGCCCGTCATACCATTAGCGCCATTAACCGTAATGTTAACCGGGTCTTTGATATTTGTGATGGCGTTATTACCAAAGTTAGGATTGCCAATTTGATCTTCAATTACGGTAAGGGGGAAATTTCCATTTAAGGCAACCTCTGATTTGCTTGTTTGGTAATTTACTGCACCATATGCAGTAATTAATGCTATTTTCTTTGAAACAATTAACCCAAAAGTACTGGCTTTTGTATTGAATGAATAGGACTGATCTGTATAATTTGTATTAGTATTGCCTGAGTAGGCTGGTAGAGCCTCCGCTTTTAGGTCTAAGCTGCCGTCTACATTAAAATTAGTGTAGCCAAAAAAAGCTGCCATATCAAAAGGCAATAATTTTATTCCAGGAATCCATTGTTTAATATCATGCTTTAAGCCAAAACCCATTAATCCAACATCGCCATAATCACCTAATGAAATGGTCGGAATGTACCTAAACATTACTTCTGTATTTTTAAACAAGCCTACAGAAAGTTGAGCAGTTGGGGCACCAGAGTAGGGTATGCCCAATCCTTTTGGAGAAGCAAATTCTGTTACAACTCTCTTGCTTCCTGGATTTGTGGGGTCATCTAATAACAATTGGTAAATTGCGTTATTCGCTAAATCGTCGCTGCCAGCTAGGGTTGCTCCGTTTGGACCTGTACCTGTTTTAATTTGTAAATTTTGAAATCCTAAACTTGAAGCATTAAAGAGCTCATCTTCCGTTGGAATCATTACGGCATTGAAATTTATCGTAACATCAAATCTTCCGAGTCCATGGGTTTTTGCAGTATTGTACCAGCCTGCATTCATGCCAGCACCAAAACCCTTTAACGTAGGACTAATAAAAGCACCCACCAATTTACTTCCGTCTGCAGCACCTGCTTTCATTAACGTTCCAATATCTATTTGCGCATTTGCGCTTCCCTGAATGCTTAAGAGCGCAACAGCAAGTGCAACCACTTTTAATCCTCGGTTTAGAATGGTAGAGTTTTTCATAATATAGGGCTTTAGCAATTTATACTTTGTGTATAAATATAAATATATTAATCTAGTTTGAATAATGTGGTAAATGTCGACTAAAATTCTATTTTCAACATCCCCATTTGCGTGTTTACTTATTTCAAAATTACTTCAGTAGCACCGTAGCCAAATTTTTCCTTCCTGGCATCTTTAAAGGTTTTTACATGCGGATGTTTGCCAAGTTGTTTGTGAATTTCGTTTCGGAGGGTTCCGTTGCCAACACCGTGTATAAAAACGATGCTTTGGTATTGATGTGCGATGGCTGCTTCTAAATTTTTTCTAAATGCTTCCAATTGAAATCTCAACATTTCATCGGCTTGCATGCTCGGAAATTTATCCGTTAACTCTTCAATGTGTAAATCTATTTCTCTGGAGGGTGCTGCAATACTTAGCTTCTCCGATGCTCCCGAAAATAATTGCTCTAATAATTCTTCCTTATCAAACTGTATCGTATGATCGAGTTCTAACTCCGATAAATATCCTTTTTTTGTTAAATACGGGATTTCTTTTTCGGTACTTAAAACTTGTTTTGCTTTTATGTTTTTCTTGTAAATTTTAGGCATACTCGGGGCATGCTCTGCCATTAAATGATAAATCAGTTGGAAATGAAAGGTCCAGCCTTGGTCGAATTCGCTAATGGTATGTGTGGATATTCTGGCCGCCGTTCTAGATTTTATAACATCTGCATAAATGCCTTCGTAGATGTCTTTTTTCTGAACAGAAACACCTGCTAATAAATTGTATTTAGTAGCATTTATTAAATACATGTGGTACAAATGCTGTATCTTTTCATCTCGATGTACCGCTAAATACAACTTATCTTCTACTGTATTTTGCAAACTAGTTACCGATTGAGAGATCTCTTCAAAATCTTCTCTCAACTGCGATTCCGCTGCTTGTACCAACACCACTTCATTTGCCAACACCGTGATTTCAAAATCACCGTCAATAGTCACTCCAATTAACTGATGATCAATTAACCTTGTTACTACCCCTTCTTGCTTTTCGTTTAAAAAACGAACGTAATCGCCTATTTTGAACACCCTTTTGAATTGTGAATTTTGAATTTTGAATTTTGAATTGTGAATTTGTTGCAAGTTTGTAACTGATTGCAAAATAAGAAATAAGAATTAAGAAATAAGAAATAAGAATTAAGAAAGTTGCTTAGGTTCTTAATACTTAATACTTAATACTCAATTCATATATAGCACCCCATTCACAATTCACAATTTACAATTTACAATTTACAATTAAAGAAGCGTAGCTTTCGTAGCATCCAACACCCTAAACGACTCTTCGGATGTTGCGGCTTCCGAGTAGGTGCGGAGTACAGGTTCTGTGCCCGAAGGGCGAATCATTACCCAACCTCCGTTATCTAAATGGAATTTAAATCCATCCATGTCTTCTACCTTGGTTACTTTGTATTTTCCGAAGCTTGTGTATTTGCCTTCTTTGCAATTTTTTATAATTTCTTGCTTTAAGTTTTCTTCTAAATGCAAATCATAACGCTCAACCGCAAAACTTCCTACCACTTCGTACACTTCTTCAATTAACTCTCTTAATGATTTGCCAGTTTTCGCCATGAATTCCCAAATGGTTAAACCTATCCAAATTCCATCGCGCTCCGGAATGTGACCGGTAATAGCAATTCCTCCAGATTCTTCGCCACCAGCTAAGAAAGGAGTTTCATCTTTCACCATTATTTCGCAAATGTATTTAAAGCCAATTTTGGTAATCTGTTGTTTCAATCCGTATGCTTTACACAACTCATCAATTTTGCGTGTACAAGAGAAAGTTGTAATTACTTGGCCCTCTAATTTTTTGTACTTCACCAAATAATGTATCAATAATAAAATGATGTGATGTGAGTCTACGAAATTTCCTTCGCTATCGTACAAACCAATACGGTCTGCATCGCCATCGGTTGCTAAAGCAGAATCTATGTTTCCTGAAATTTTAATCATTTCAGAAAGCTCCAATAAATTTTTATGAATTGGCTCTGGTGCTTGGCCGTCAAAGCCTGGGTTGTTTTCGCAATGTAAAAAAGTAGTTTCTGGTAAAATTTTACGCATTACATCTTGGCCTGCACCGTACATAGCATCGTATGCTAAATTCAACCCAGAGTTACGAATCGCATCCATGTCAAATGATGCCTCTACATGCTCGATGTACATAGCTTCCATATCTACATAAGTAATTAAACCTTGTGCTTCGTATTCTTTTATGGATAGGGTAGTAATTGGTAATTTTTCGGGAATGAAATTTTCTACAGCTGTTATTTCATCAGGGGTTGCCGGACCGCCGTAACTTGCTTTTATTTTATATCCGTTGTATTCTGGTGGGTTATGGCTTGCGGTAATAATGATACCTGCATTGGCTTTTAATTTAACCGTTGCTAATGATATCATAGGTGTGCTCACAAAATTATTAGAACACATATGTACCTTTATTCCCTCCGCTGCAAATACTCTTGCAGTAGCATCCACAAATAATTTACCAGCAAAGCGGCAATCGTTGCCCAAAGTTACGCTTGGCGAAGCATTATTGCTTTTTAACCACAAAGCAGTTCCATAAGCTACTCGCTCTACGTTTTCTACAGTAAATTCTTGTGCAATTATTGCTCTCCAACCGTCGGTTCCAAATTTAATCTTCGTCATGTGTATATTCTTATAATTCTGCTAAAATAGAGTTTTTGCCAGAGATTTAGAATATTTCTTTTATTTCATTTAAACCTAAAACGAACTGAATTTATAGCTAAAGTTCAGCATTACATATTGTTGTAAAATGTTGGTAAACACATCTTCATTATATGTTTCGGTGAAGTTCCTGCTAATCGCTTGGTTCTGGTTCAATAAATCGAAGGCAGTTAAGCGAACTTCGGCTGCATCTTTTTTCATGAATTTATACCCTATACCTGCATTCCATAAAATAAAATTCTGACTGAAATTATCCGTTAGTCCTTCGTAAATTTGTTGCGCTACTTCAGTAGTAAATACTATTCCTTTCCATGGCATAATGTTTACTTTTACTTTATTCTGATGGTTCAAAAAGGAGTTATTTGAAATCGTTTGAACAGAATTATATTGCTCGGTAAAATTTGTTTGTGTTGAAATAGTAAAATCCCAGACCTTACTTAAATTAGAACTCCATACTACACCCAAGCCATAGTTAGGAGTAAAGGCTTCGTTCTCTGTATTGTTTACAATACTCGGCACATTGCTAAAACCTGCACTTAAGTTAAAATTCAAATTAGATTTTATAATTTTTACGGGCATACCGTAAGAAATTAATGAGCTAACATTGTAAAATCCATTTAAGTTTACAGGGCTTGTTAAACGTGCACCCGCAACCATTGGTATGTTATTGTACACCGTATCTGTAGTTGCTACAAACGAATTATTACCAATGTAATTATTGGTAAAAGAAGCTCTAATAAACGCAAACATTGAAGTAGATTTTTCTGTATTTACTTCAGAATACCTCAGTACAAAAAAGTTCGAAAAATCTTGATTCAAATTCGCATTACCAATGCTTAATTGATTGGAGTTTGTGTTGTTTAATACTTCTTGTAACTGATCAACACTTGGAGCGTTGTTAGAGCTTCTGTAAAACATACGTACGTTACGTTTCGCATCAATTCTATACATCATCATTGCACTCGGTAATACAGAAGTAAAGTTTCTGTTTAAATCATATTCCGTTGGGAACTGTTGTTCGTTTTTTAAGTTAGCCGATTGTACATTTGCACTCAACATTAACATCAATTTCTTTTTCTGAAAACGATAACCTAAGCCAACAGATTGCGTGGTATAGGTGCTTTTAAAAATATTCGTTAAACTCGTATCGAAATCGCTGTAAGCATTATCTATACTAGAAAATGAGTTAGTAGTTTTGTCAGAGTTATTGTAGTTTACATTGTAGTTATAACTTAATGTTAAAGCGTGGTTGGTATCTATGGGTTCGGTATAGGTTATGTTAGAGTTTACCGACATTCCTTGTCTATCTAATACTGATTTCTGATCAATAGAATCGTTGAAAGTTCCATCGTTTTCCGAATAAAATTTATTTAATAAAAAACTAGTTCCTTGTTGATCTGTATAGGTAGGAGTGATGTTCAACGAAACGGTTCTGCCTTTCTTTTCAAAACTTCTTCTGTATAATACTGGCAATGAAACATTGCTACCAGTTAAATCTGAAATTTGATTATTGGTACTCTGTGAACTCAATATATTGTTTTGATTATTAGTTCCAATGATGCTTGCAATGCCTTCGTTTAGTTGAAATGATAAACGAGGTTGCAGCGTAATGCTGTTAAACGTATCTATTTTATAATCGAGTTTTAAATTAAATCGATGATTCTGGTTTTTACTTGTGCTGATATTATCTTCTAAATATTGTAAGTTCCTGTCAGTTCCTGTAATGTATTTTCTATCCGTAAGAGTGGCGCTAGTATTTTCAGTATAATTATAGAAATAGCTACCGCTTACTTCTATTTTCTTACCCCATTTGTCGCTGTAATTTATACCAACAG
>JBILKW010000062.1:0-11465 GCA_044376465.1 Sphingobacteriales bacterium
GTTCTCCTTCGCCTTTACCTCAGTTACGGTAAGCGATGTTCGCAAAAACTTCATCAGCTTTGAGAAAGAGATACTTCCGTATCTAATTCAAGCAGTATTGTAGAAATTCTAATATCTAATTTCTAATTTCTAATTTCTAAATTCTAAGGACCTTTCAACATTAAACATTAAACTAAAGACCAATTTGGTATTTAGTATAAAAATACTTATATTTGCTTAAATAAGACAATTATTTACACTATGAAGCTTGAATTGTTAGATTTTTCTGAGAAAATTGAGCAAGAGTTCGAATTTGGCGATGACCAATCGACCACTTGGTTTTCATTTTTACTGCGTTTATTAGGAGTTTGATTACTTTACGAGTGAAATGGTACCTGTAAATTTAGTTTCACCAACACGGAGGTAATATACGTATGCCCCTGCAGTAGCTCCTTCTGGTTTCCAAACAAACTCTGGATCTTTGGTTTCGAGCATAATTTGCCCCCATCTATTATAGATAATAAATTCGAATTCATCTGGGCAAACGGTTCTATTTGCTAAATAAATTTTATACTCATCATTAACACCATCGTTATTTGGTGAAAATACATCGGGTAATAAAGGCTTATCAATATCTAGTAATGGTGAAGATTTAAAATAAATGATTTTGGTAATAGTATCATTTTCATTGCAATATTTATTACTCAACAATTTTAACTCAACTGGATAATTTATGTTTCCATCTAATCCACAATCTGGGTAAACATTTAATTGTGAAGCAATACTTCCAAAGCCTTGAGCTCTATTCATTTCTACTCTTAGCGGCACGTTGTTATCATATAATGGTTTCGCTTCTAAAACCAATAAATCTTCGTTGTCGGCATCACTTCCTTCCACATCAATAGTTCTAGAGTATCCTGCATTGATGTTATAAAGAATAGAATCTGGCTTTAATAATAACGGCGAGGTATTATCGGGCAGGTCAAATACAAAGCGTACTCTTATCGAATCGTATTTTTCATTTTCACATTTATTATCGCGCGTAAAGAAATCCAAATACAATTCATCCTCCCCATAAAAATTATCACAATTAGGTGTCCAGCAAAATAGATTACTCTTAGCATTCGGGATATTTTGTTGTTGTGCGAAAGTTGCTCCGTTTGCAAAAAAATCATAATTCACAACTTTATAATAAACATCTATCACATCATCTGGATCCACATCTTCTGCATAAATTGAAAAACAATTTTGTTGATCTAAATTAACTGCGATGGTATTATTTACACCAACATTTACTCCTTGTGCTTCAATCAAAGGCGCTTCATTGGCTATTGGCAATAAATTAATAATCACCTCTACTGTGTCTAACGCTGGCAAGGGGCAAGCATTGTCGCTTATGTAAAACAATAGATGTATAGAAGTATCCAATTTTAATCCACATGGTGGGGTCCAACAAAATTCGCCAGAAACGCTTGCATTGCCAACCAAAATAGTTGGAGTAATTACAGCGCCTAAATTAAATACATCAATATTTTGAGAGATAGGATCAATAATTATTTGATCGGTAGTATTTGAATCGGTTGCTAAAAATTGAAAGCATAATGTTTCTTCGGTTCTTATGTTAAAAACATTATTTGTTAAACTCGTTTTTAAAATAGGAAGTTTATTAGGTGCTTCAGATACTCGGAAGTTTACACGAATGGTGTCGTCTTGCGAGAACGGACAAGAATTATCATACGCGATAATATCTATATAAGCGCCCTTCCCTGTGTCTAATGGGCAAGTGGGAGTCCAACAAAAACGTGCTGTAATGCTTTGGCTGCCCGTAACGTCTGAGGGTTCGATGGTGGCACCATTCCCTACTAATTTGTACAATCCAACTGTATCAATTCTAAATTTCAACAATTCAGCATTATTATTGTCGGTTGCCTTTATATCAAAACAAACTTGTTGGCCTATTACAACATCCACATAACTTTTACCACCTGGTAAAGCTGCGGTAACATTGGGTTTAAATCTTGGGGGGCAGTTAAGTACTTCTAGCTGAAGCTCACGTACTACCTCGCCAATTTTTATATTGTCTCTATATTCTTCACAAACAACAGAAATTACGTATACTCCAATCTGTTTGGGCACTAGAAATATAAATGCGGTATCATTATCAACATATAAATCAGGAATACCATCCATAATGTTCTGTGGAGACCCCACGCTGTAACCAGGAGCCCACATTACATCATCATATGGAGCTGGTCCAGAATTTTGACCTGGGTTAAATTGACTGGTATATCCTCCAGCATTTGGCACACCAATTTTCATTCGTAATTCATCCCCATCCCCATCGTAAATTTTGAAGTCATATTTAAATGCTTCGCCAACGCATAAGTAGTTTAATGGATCGCGTAAAAATTCTGGCGAATTATTAATGCGCAACCCACCGCCAGCAGGATATGGAGAGGGAAACTCCATGTAAAATGCCATTGGCGTTGCACCCGGCTCAATAATATTTTTAATAATATCGTTTCTGCAACATCTTTCCCATTGTACATAATACCCTTGTGTATTTTGGAATTGCTCTTTAGGCATGGTAAACTCTGCGGCAAAAATTCCAGTTTCTACACAACGTAATTGCGGACTGGTACAACCAGTATTAAATTTAATGGGATAAATGGTAGTACGCGGCATTTGCACCGTTTTTACAAGCCTGTTTGTTTCTTTATCATAAATGCCTACACGTAACAATTGCTCAAATGGGGCTCCGCCTCCACCACAATCTCGGTACATTTTCATTTTTAGCTGATAACGATCGCCTGAAATGTATTTATAACTAAAATCGCCACCAACTATATGTGCAGCATTAGTATAATTAACAAATACAGTTAACAGAAACCCTATAAATACAGATATTTTGCAAAAGCGCATCATCAAATATAATTATTTATTTAATACACTATGGATAAGTGGCCGTGCTTTTCTCGTTTTCCAAAACGGATTACATAAAAATAGACGCCATATGGAAGACCTTGTCCTGTCCATTCAAACTCAAAGTTGCTAGAATTGTATACCTTTTCACCCCATCTGTTATAAATCACAATACTAAAATCATCCACACATTCCACATTCATATTGTTGTGAATACTAAACGCATCATTTTTACCGTCGCCATTTGGGCTAAATACATTTGGGATGTTAAGTAATGGATCTATATATTCTGTGTTTTCGGTAATTATAGATACCCACATCGAATCTTGCTTTGAAATCGTGCAAGATTTATCTGTAACACAAATGGCAAATCCTTCAGAATTACTGGCCTTAAGCCTACAATTTGTGTCAAAACAAACTCTAGCCATTATTTTATTGTTTATGGTGGAGTCTATTGTAACTTCGTACGATTGATTTGATAATTCCTCAGAAATATTTTTAACAGACAATATCAAACTATCAAATACATCTATGTCCTCCGCTATAAAATCAAAGCAGGATGTTTTCAATGCTTCAATTGTATTATCTGTAGAATTTAACCAAGTAATAAAGGGTTTATTATTTATTTTAGCAGAAATGGTTAAATCAATTTCTAACGTATCGTATAATATATAGGGGCAAGAATTATCACTTACCAATATCTGAATGCGTTGTGGCGACTCAATTATAGCATCGCAAGCTACCTCAAAACATACTTTAATTTGCAAATCATTTGGTTGGGTCGAATCTATTTCTACACTAATGTTTTGCTGTGATAAAAGGCTTGATATTTTGCTAATTTTAAAATTTAATGTATCATTTACATTAATATCTTTAGCTGAAAAAAGTAAGCAAGTAATGGTATCTGCTTTTAAGGAAGTAATTGCAGGATTTAACCATTCTAATTGAGGTTGATTTCTAACTGAGCAAAACACGATATAATATTGTACCTCACGGTTGTAAACTCCAATTAGTTCATCATCTCTATACTCTTCAACAGTATATGCAAAAGAATACATACCCGTTTGAGAAGGTTTTAAATTTAATTGACCCGTTACCGGGTCAATTGTTACATCTGGTACACCATCCATAATATTATTATTCGAAATTCCGTAGTTATTCGCCCAATTTACAGGAGGATAAGGCTTCGGATTTAGAACAGATATTCCACTTGAATTGTTAAAAACCGGATCGGTGCTGCCCATTAAAGGGTCAATTAATTTGTAAGACAATGAATCGCCGTCGGGATCTAGGTGAGAGAAATCCGAATAAAAATTCTCAAATAAACATAAATATACATTCTGTTCATTGCTTAAATACGGGCTAGAATTTCTTAGCGAAGTATTGCTTTTCGTGAAAGGGGTAAAATCAGCATAAAAGGCAATCCCGCTTTTGTCTGGATCCTTTATGTTTTTGATGCCGAAATTTCTACAACATTGCTCATAGGATAAATAATAACCAGAATTGTCGTCAAATATTGCAGGGTTTAGAAACAACGTATCTTGGTAAATTCTTTTTTGCACACAGGTAACAGCTGCCTTTACGCAAGAGTCTGTAATAAAATTTACGAGGCTAATTGAACCAGGTTTTAAGTCGAGGCTTTGCACCAAAGCGTTGTTACTTTTTTTATAAATTCCAATTCTTATCGGGCCGGGAGGATAATCAACTGCATTTGAAGAGCAATCTTTATGATAATCTAAAAGAATCAAATACCTGTTATCAGAAAGATAGCTATACCTAAACCCACCACCTACCATATGTGAAGCAAATGAGCTATAACTCAAAAGCAACATCAGAAAATGCAGGAGAATGCGGTTCATTTATTAAAAATAACATATTATACCTTAACTTTGAAAAAATTATGAGAAGCACTAAACCATTGCCTATTATAGAAAAGGCAGAAATAATAGATATTGCGAACGAAGGCAAAGGAATAGCTAAATATGAAGATTTGGTGATTTTTGTAGAAAAAGTAGTTCCAGGGGATGTTGTGGATATTCAAATACATAAAAAAAAGAAAAACTTAGCAGAAGGAAATCCTATACTTTTTCATCAATTTTCTAAGAAAAGAGAAGATGCTTTTTGCACACATTTTGGTACATGTGGAGGCTGTAAATGGCAAAATATGAAGTACGATGCGCAATTAAGTTTTAAACAAAAAATTGTGTTAGATGCATTAACCCGTTTAGCAAAAATTGAACTTCCGGAATTTATGCCAATTGTTGGATCCGAGAATACCAAACATTACAGAAACAAATTGGAATTTACATTTTCCAATAAACGTTGGCTAGAAAAATCAGAAATTGCATCTGATGAATCGTTCGACATGGATGCACTGGGATTCCATGTGCCTAAACGTTTTGATAAAATTATTGACATCCAACAGTGTTATTTACAAGACACACGATCTGATGAACTGAGAAACGAAGTGCGTGCTTTTTGCAAGGAACATCAGCACACATTTTACGACATTAAACAAAATTCTGGTTTAATGAGAAATCTAATAATCAGAAATACAAGCTTAGGCGAATGGATGGTAATTGTAGTATTTGCTGAACCCGACATAGAAAAGATTGAATTGTTGATGGAACATCTGAAAATAAAGTTTAATTTTATTAGTTCTCTACAATATGTAATAAATCAGAAAAAAAACGATACTATATTTGATCAAGAAGTTATTTGTTACAATGGCTTTCCGTACATACATGAGCAAATGACAGACTTGAATAATAAGCAAATAAAATTTAGAATTTCTGCAAAATCGTTTTACCAAACCAATGCTAAACAAGCAGAAGTATTATACCATATTGCAGGTAATTTTGCTGAATTAAAAGGAGATGAAATTGTGTACGATTTATATACAGGAACAGGAACCATTGCAAACTTTATTGCTTCTAAAGCGAAAAAAGTAGTAGGGATAGAATATATAGCTGATGCTATTGAAGATGCAAAGGTAAATTCTAAAATAAATTTAATAGATAACACCGAATTTTATGCGGGAGATATGAAAGATTTATTAACAGATGAATTTACATTAAAAAACGGCAAACCAAATGTAATTATTACAGATCCACCTCGTGCCGGAATGCATGAAGAGGTATGTAAACAGTTGTTAAAATTAGAGGCGGAAAAAATTGTATATGTAAGCTGTAATCCATCAACACAAGCTAGAGATTTAGCTATATTAGATGAAAAATACACCGTGGTTAAAGTTCAACCAGTTGACATGTTTCCGCATACAGAACACGTAGAGAATGTTGTATTATTAAAATTAAGATGATGGAGCCCGAAGAATTATTAGGCACGCCAAACGAACCGAAAAAAAATGGCAGTCCACTTAGAAGTTTAGAAACCGATTTAGTATTGTTTAGCGATTCTATAAAAGAAACAGCAGTAGATATTATAAACGAACTTTCTAAATACCCTATATTTATTGCACACCAACACGAAGCGAATATTGGTGAATTAATAATTGATAAAGATGAACTTTCAACGGATTGGAATATACATGCATCCACGCTTGAAGAGTTTGTAGAAAAAGGAATTATAAATTCTGAAAAACAAGAATTTTTTAAACAAAATTACAAAGACCCACATCAATATATTTGTGTTTTTGTGATGGTACCAGAGGGTGCGAACTTTGTTTTTTACCCGTATAAATAGTATTTAGAATTTAGAATTTAATATTTAGAATTTAGAATTTTTCACATATGGCAAAGAAAGAAATACTTATTTTGAACAGTGTTCAAATACAACAGAAGATAGACCGTATGGCTTATCAAATATTAGAAGATTGTTTTGAAGAAAAACAAATTGTAATTGCCGGAATTGCAAACAGGGGTTATGTATTAGCAAAGCGATTAAAAGCTGTGCTCGGAAAAATATCAAAAATAAAAATAGAACTCATTGAAATTACCTTAAACAAAGACAGCGACCATTTAGAAGCAGAGGTAGATACTAATGTAAATAAGTGTAAAAATAAAACCATCATTTTAGTTGATGATGTATTAAACTCTGGCAGAACCTTAGTATATGGCTTAGCTGTATTTTTAAACATCCCTACTAAGAAAATAAGAACTGCCGTATTGATAGACAGAAGTCACAAATTATTTCCAGTATCTACAGATTTTGCAGGTTATACTATTTCTACCGTAACACAAGAACATGTGTCGGTGCGTTTCTCCACTAAAAAATCAGAAGAGGCCGTTTATCTATCATAAAAATGATTCGGAAGATTTTTCTTGTCGGTTTTATGGGTTCAGGCAAAAGCACATTTGGCAAAAAACTTGCCAAGGCAATGCATTTTCCGTTTATAGATTTAGACAAGGAAATTGAAAAAAAAGCAAAGTGCAGTGTTCACGATATTTTCAAATATTTAGGTGAAGAAACTTTTCGGAAAATGGAATCGGAAACACTAAAATCATTTGAACATGAAGCTTCATTTGTAATGGCTACTGGCGGCGGCACCCCTTGCTATTTTGACAACTTACCCTACATACAATCTCAAGGTACAAGCATCTACTTAGAGCTCGACATTAAAAGCCTTTACAATCGTTTATCAAAGGCAAAAAATATTAGACCGACTATTAAAGGAAAAAAAGAAGACGAACTTTTGAATTTTATTGAAGAACATTTTGCGAAGAGAAAACACATTTACGAACAAGCAGACCATCGAGTTAATGGCTTGAATTTGGAAGTGGAAAGCGTAATTGAATTGTTACTTAGTCATAAGTAGTTAGAAAGCACATTCTTCTAACGACTAAAGACTAACGACTCAAGACTTTACTCCAGTTTCACTCGCGGATCCAGCAAAGTATAACTTATATCCACCAATAAATTCACAATCACAAACAAAAACGCGATAAATAATACGGCACCCATTACTACGGGTAAATCAGATAACTCCAAAGCATCTACTGTTATTTTACCTAAGCCGTTCCAACTAAAAATATATTCTACAAAAAAAGCTCCTGCCATTAAGGAGGCAAACCAGCCTGAGATAGCTGTAACCACAGGGTTCAACGCGTTTTTCAAAGCATGCCTACGCACTACTTGAAAAGGAGTTAGTCCTTTTGCTTTTGCAGTTCGTATGTAATCCATTTTCATTACATCTAACATCGAACTTCTAGTTAATTGCACAATAATAGATAAAGGGCGCAGTCCTAATGTAAGCGCAGGTAAAATTAAATTTTTAAGCTGTAGCTCTTCTCCATTAAAAGGGTTGTAATCATACAAACTTCCAGACATGTTTAGTCCGGTATATTGCCCCAATAAAAATGCAAACAACCATGCAATTAAAATACCTGCAAAAAAGGATGGCATGGATACGCCTAAAATTGCAAACGACATGGCCGAGCGATCTATCCACGTATCTTTATACAATGCTGCTACAAGCCCTAACAAAATACCTACAATACTTGCAAAAATCATACTTGCAATAGCGAGCACAGCAGTGTTAGGAATGGTTTCCCATAATATGTCGCTTACTTTTTTTTGAGTTTGATAGGATCTTCTTAAATATGGAGCTTTTAATACCAAGGTTTTTTCTCCAAAAGTTAAGATGGATAAATATTGATATTTCGCTTGGTTAACCGAATCGTGCTGATGAACTGAAATCGGAGAAACATCATTTATATATAACAAAAACTGAATGTGTTTTGGTTGATCTAATCCGAACTCTTTACGAACAGCTTCTAAGGAGGCAACATCCGTACGTTGACCTTGGGTCATGCGTGCAGCATCGCCAGGTAAAATTGCGAACAAAGTAAATACAATGCTCACTACCCCCATCATTACAAATAGGCCGTAAAACGATTTTCGGATAAAATATTGAAACATTAGTTTTTCAACAATTTTTTCAGTTCATCATACGAAGGCAATCCTCTGTGCGACCATTTACCTTCTATGGTTCCGTTCTTTACCAATAACACACCAGGGTTTGCTCTTACCATAGTTTTCAGGGTAGTAGCATCACAATAATAATAAGTAAAGGCTAAATTATTTTCGTGTCTGAACGTTTCCGTTACCAAATCATTTGAAGAGGTTAATCCAATGCTTCTTATTTTATAATCTTTTTCTAAACCACTGGTAATTTCTTTAATCTTATTGTAAGCTTCTTTATTGGTATTTTCTAAATCGTATGAAACCACCCATAAAGAATAATCGGCATACTTAATAATATCTTCGGAGTAGTCGTTTCCATCTGCATCGGCAATACGCAGGTCTTTAATTTTTGGGCGGAATCCTTCTTTGATTAAAACGTTTTCTGTTTTCACCCATTTCCAAGTACTGTCTTGCCATGGATAATCTTTTAATGTAAATGCTTGTTGAACTCCATCCTTCTCGTAAATCATTTTTGTTTCTACAGAATCGGGTGCAGCACCTTCGGGTATTTTCATTAATTCAGGAATGTTATTCCCAACTTTATAAGGTAAAAAATCTACCGTTGGCAAATACAACACCGAGTAAATTCCAGCTACCATAGAAATTACATAAGCTAAAATTACATAGGCAACTTGTTTAGAAACTGTTAAACTCGAAGTAATTTTATTTCTAGCAAAAAAGATGATGGTAATAAAAACTAATAAAACAACATCTTTAGTAAACGATTGCCAAGGTGTTAATTTAATAGCATCTCCAAAGCAACCACAATCTGTAACTTTACCCGTTACGGCAGAATATCCGGTTAACCAGGTAAAAAATAAAATCATTAATAACAATACCCAAGAGAGTTGCTTTTGCATTATGCCAAACAACAAAGCAATACCCAGCACCACTTCTACGGCACAAATTATTACCGACATAGAAAGAGAGAAAGCCGCTAACCAATCCATGCCAAATACCACGAAATATTCGTCTAACTTTATTGAAAATCCGATAGGGTCATTTAATTTTATTAACCCAGAAATAATAAATAAAATACCAACGAATAATCTACTAAATCTTATCATGTTTATTTAATTTATTTTTGATTATAATTTAATTTGATGAGCCCAAAAATAGAATAGTTCATCATGTCTTGATAATTTGCAACCACCCCTTCAGATACGATTGTAGAGCCCTTGTTATCTTCAATTTGTTTTACACGCATTAGTTTCATGAGTATTAAATCTGTAAGCGATTCTAACCTCATGTCTCTCCAAGCTTCTCCGTAATCGTGGTTCTTATCCATCATCAACTCTTTCGTTTCTTTCACTTTATTGTCGAAAAGTGTACTCACTCTCGAAGCTTCAAGATCTAAATCGTGTTCTGTATCGTGCAAATCAAGCTGAATCATGGCAATTATGCAATAATTAATAATGCCAACATATTCAGGAATGATGCCTTCATCAACCTTACTAATCTTTTTTTCCTCTAAGGTACGTATGCGTTGAGCTTTAATAAATATTTGATCAGTTATAGAAGGCAAACGCAAAATTCGCCATGCTGTTCCATAATCTTTTGTTTTTTTGATAAACAAATCTTTACAAGCTTGTATTACCTGATCGTATTCTAATGATGTATTCGTCTGCAATTTTTTTATAATTTTACCAAGTGCATAAAAATAAGCTTTTTTACGAAAAAACCATTGAAATAAAAGGGAAGCAAATTGGGTCTACCAAACCAATGGTGATGGGTATTTTAAACATTACCCCCGATTCTTTCTATGCAGCAAGCAGAAAGCAAACTGAGAATGAGATTATTAACACTGCCGAAAAAATGTTGGCTGAGGGTGCAGATATACTCGATATTGGAGCATATTCATCTAGGCCAAATGCTACAAACATTACAGAGGAGGAGGAATGGAGCCGTTTAAAGTGGGTTTTAAAGATGTTAAGTACCCATTTTCATGCTAGTATTATATCCGTTGATACATTTAGATCAAGTGTTGCAGAGAAAAGCATATCATTGGGAGCAGATATAATAAACGATATATCAGCAGGAAATTTAGATGAAAACATGTTCGATGTAGTTGTGAAAAATAACTGCCCGTACATATTAATGCACATGCGCGGCAACCCACAAACTATGCAAACACTCAATCAATACAAAAATATTACAAAAGAAGTGATTGAATATTTTGAAGAGAAAATAGCTAGCTTAAAAAAGCTAAACTTTGATAAAATAATAATTGACCCTGGTTTTGGATTTGCAAAAGATGTAGAACAAAATTTCGAACTCTTAACGAGTGTACAAGAGTTAAATATCTTAGAAAGACCAATGTTAATTGGACTTTCTAGAAAGTCGATGATATACAAAACACTTCACACAAATGCCGAGGAAGCCTTAAATGGTACTACTGCCTTAAACATGATTGCCTTGGAAAAAGGAGCAAAAATTTTAAGAGTGCACGATGTAAAAGAAGCAGTAGAATGTGTAAAACTATGGGAAAAATTAAATAAATCTTATAATTCGTATCTTTAGGCATGGAACCATTCGATTTAGGGTTATTTAAAATTGGAGTATTCGATGTAATCGATATTGTATTAGTAGGTTTTATTATTTTTCAGATTTATAATTTGATAAGAGGCACCATTGCAGTAAAT
>JBILKW010000063.1:0-11444 GCA_044376465.1 Sphingobacteriales bacterium
TTTGGGTATCATGTACTCTACCTGGAAAAGCAAATACATCTCGGTTGTATGAATTTGCCATATCGGCTGTAATCAAAGCTCCACCTTGTTCTCGGGCTTCCACAACAACCACAGCATCACTCATCCCTGCAATTATTCTATTGCGGGCAGGAAAATTTTCTCTATCAGGCTTTACTTCACTATGGAACTCCGTTAGTAATGCACCTTGATCAATAATATCCATAGCAATTTGCTTATGCGAGCTTGGGTAAATTCTATCTAAACCATGCCCAACTACAGCTACCGTTTGTAAGCCCGCATACAATGCTTCCTTGTGCGCACAAATATCGATGCCATATGCCAAACCACTAATGATTAAAGGATTGTATGCTTTTATTTCTTGTATAAATTCTTTGCAAATTCCCCTTCCATAATCAGTAGCCATGCGCGACCCTACAATGGCAATTACATGTTTCGAATCTAAGTTTGTATTTCCTTTTACATATAATAATACTGGTGAATCCGAACATCTTTTTAACCTACTTGGATATAATTCGCTGTTGATAGCATAAATATTAATGCTGTGTTTCTCTACGAACTTAAGTTCTTGTTTGGCTCTTTCTAATAAATTATTTTGCTTTATTTCTTTCGCAGTTCCAGGCCCTACCCCTGCCACCCGCATCAGTTTAGATTCCGAACTCTGTAGTACTTGTTCCGCAGATCCTATGTTTTTAATTAATTCTTTCGCCGTTACCGGACCCACATGTGGAGTCATACTCAACGCAATAAAATTCAATAACTCTTTCTCCATACGGAAAATTAAATGATTGAATGCGTTTACTCAACTGCATATATGCAGGTTCTTTTATCAGCAGAATATATTATGAAAATATTGGCAGATAAATTACACCTTTTGTATCGAAGAATTCTTCTTTAAAATAATGGGCAAGAGCGAACAATTGATAAGGTTTGTGTAACTCATCAAACTCTTCGGTAAGGTCGATCCCTTTCAAATAAAGTATTCCATTATCCAGTCTATTTTGCTGCTTTTTACTGAATTTTTGATGTACCCAAGGGTAAAAATTAATCAACCTAGTTACCGCACGAGATACTACAAAGTCGAATTTCTCCTTTACATCCTCTGCTCTACAATGTGCTGATCTAACGTTTTTCAAACCCAATGCAGCTGAAACTTCTTGTACTACTTTTATTTTTTTACCAATAGAGTCTATTAAATAAAAATCAGTTTCAGGAAATAATATTGCTAAAGGAATACCAGGAAATCCACCACCTGTACCTACATCCAACACCCTGGTTCCTGGTGTAAATTCGATTACTTTTGCAATGCCTAAAGAATGTAAGACGTGTCGCTCATAAAAATGCTGCATGTCTTTTCTAGAAATAACATTTATTTTTTCATTCCATTCTGTATATAATTTTGCCAACATATCTAACTGTTGGAGTTGTGTTCCCGTTAAGTTTGGGAAGTATTTTTTTATAATTTCCACTATAGTTTTCTTTTCCTTTTTTAATGGTGATGTATGCTAAAATGAATACCCTAGATAATGATACTTTTGATAATAATTGGAACTTACTTCCATTTTTGGGGTTTAAGAAATAATGAAATAAATGACCAAATTGGTATAATCAAAAAATAGGCAATTTCTAGAATAGGATAAAACGGAAACAAATCTTTGAGTCCTAATTTTTTCATTGCAGTATAATAAAAAACTCCCGACAACAGTAGTCTGGCCATTAAAAATCCTATAGATATTTCTAAAGGCAGTTGAACTATAAAACTAAGCAACAAACTCAACCAAAAAAATAATGCAGTGCTAGACAGAAGAGTTAAATTCACTTTATCTCGGGTTTTATATTCTTTTGCATCCGGCAAATGCCTTAATTTCTGCAAAAAATAATCAGACCAATTAGTTTTAGATGGAGTATATACAAAGCTGTTAGGTTCTATGCATACAGAAACATTTGATTTAGTAGCTGTTGCATTCACAAACAAATCATCATCGCCAGAAATCAAGTGCATATGTGCTGCAAAACCTTTATTCTTAAAAAACAATGTTTTTGTATATGCTAAATTTCTACCTACACCCATATATGTTTGTTTTCTGATTGAAAACGATAGGTACTGCAGGGCTGTGAAAAAAGTTTCAAACCTAGAAAAAGCATTTAACAAGGTATTAGTTTTAATATAAGGAGAATACCCTAATACAATTTCTGTACCTTCCGTAAATCCAGCTTGTATTAAACTAATCCATTCTTTTGAAACCGCCATACAATCTGCATCCGTAAATATTAAATGTTCATGTTTGGCTGCCTTGATCCCTAATGTTAAGGCGAATTTTTTTCCATGTTTATATTTGTCGACCTCTTCTAAATCCACCACTTTTAAATGTTTATATCGAGTTTGATACCCTTTTAAAACATCTGCAGAATTATCATAGGAACAATCGTTTACCACAATCACCTCGTAATCTGAGTAATCTTGCGTTAAAATACTTTCTAAAAACTCTTGTAAATTATCCGACTCGTTTCTTGCTGCGATAATTACAGAAATGGGTATTTTTTTAGTTGAGCGCTTGCTAGGCTTTTTATAAAAAGAAATCGCCGAAAAGTAACGCAAGTGATAGTAAACCTGTACGATAAAAAACAACGATAAAATTCCGATTAATATTTCAATATGGCTTAATTCTGCATCTAATAACATCTTGCTAAACTATTACAATTAATTAATTTAAGCTAACAGAATTAACAAAATTATTAAGTTCTTGCAAAGCATGCTATTTATTTGGTTGTATGTATTTATTATATCTTTGTGCACAATGAAATTTACATTAAAGACTACGGATAAAGATTCGAGGGCACGTGCAGGACTCATAGAAACCGCACATGGAACGATAGAAACCCCAATATTTATGCCAGTTGGCACAGCTGGTACAGTAAAAGGCGTACACCAGCGCGAACTAAAAAACGACATTGAAGCACAAATTATATTAGGTAATACTTACCATCTTTTTTTGCGCCCCGGTTTAGATACCATTGAAGCTGCCGGTGGATTACATAAATTTAATAACTGGGACTTGCCAATACTAACAGATAGTGGAGGTTACCAAGTATATTCTTTATCTGGTGTTCGAAAAATAAAGGAAGAAGGGGTTACATTTCGTTCTCATATTGATGGTTCTAAACACTTGTTTACACCAGAAAATGTAATGGATATACAGCGCATTATTGGTGCCGATATAATTATGGCATTTGATGAATGTACACCGTATCCTTGCGATTATAAGTATGCGAAACGCTCTATGGAGATGACCCACAGATGGCTAAAACGATGTTGCGAACGGTTTGATTCTACCGAACCGAAATATGGTTTCGACCAAACCTTGTTCCCTATAGTACAAGGCAGTACATATAAAGATTTACGAAAGCAATCTGCAGAAGTAATTGCCACTTTCGAACGCGAAGGGAATGCCATTGGAGGACTTTCTGTAGGTGAACCTGCAGAAGAAATGTATGAAATGACGGAAATCGTTACCAATATATTACCCCTAGATAAACCTCGTTACTTAATGGGTGTTGGTACTCCAATTAATCTATTAGAATGTATTGCTTTAGGTATAGATATGTTTGACTGTGTAATGCCAACACGTAATGCACGTAATGGCATGTTGTTCACATCCGAAGGCATCATCAATATAAAAAATGAAAAATGGAAGAACGATTTTACTGCCGTAGACCCTAATAGCGACTTGTTTTCTGACTGTAGTTATTCTAAAGCTTACTTACGTCATTTAATCATTTCTAAAGAAATTTTAGGTGCTCAAATTGCTACTTTACACAATTTGCATTTTTATTTATGGCTTGTTAAAGAGGCACGTAAGCATATTATTGAGGGCGATTTTTACTCTTGGAAAAACAGTATGGTTAAAAAATTAGCACATCGTTTATAATTACATTCTTATATTTATACCGTGCGTAAACTAAAGCTGCAAATAATAGATTGGTATATTATAAAGAAGTTTCTAGGAACTTTTGTATTTACACTCGCCATTTTTATTGCCATAGCTGTAATTTTCGATATCTCCGAAAAAGTAGATGATTTTTTACGTACACAAACACCCATCAAAAAAATTATTTTCGAATACTACCTTAATTTTATTCCCTATTACGTTGGATTGTTAAGCCCGCTGCTCATTTTTATTGCTGCCATTTTATTTACAGCTCGAATGGCAAATAACACAGAAATTGTAGCTATATTGAGTGGAGGTGTGAGCTTTCCACGCTTACTTTACCCGTATTTAGTTACTTCTTTATTCCTTTCTATCTTAAGTTTTTTCTTTAATTCTTATACCATTCCGAACTCCAATAAAGTTAGAATAGAGTTCGAAAACACTTATATTAATAATAGGTATGTGTACAAAGAACGGAATATACACATGCAACTCGATGATTCAACGTATGCCTATTTAGAAAGTTATAATAACCAAGAAGATGTTGGCTATCGATTCTCATTAGAAAAATTTAGAGGTAAAGACTTGTATTACAAGCTAATGTCCGATCAAATAAAGTGGGATACTGCCAAAAAGAGTTGGATAATAGTGGGTTATTCAATTAAGCACATAAAAGGATTGAGTGAGCATTTAGAGCGAGGCGAACGAAAAGATACTGTATTGGCGATGAGTCCAATTGATTTTGAAAGAAAAGATAATAGCATCGGTTCTTTAACCACACCAGAATTAAAAGAGTACATAATTAAGGAACGAAAACGAGGTGCAAGCGGTATTGAGGCCTATGAAGTGGAATATTATAAGCGTTTTGCTATGCCTTTTTCTACCTTTATATTAGTACTTATTGCAGTTTCTTTATGTTCCAGAAAGGTACGAGGGGGTGTTGGTGCACAGTTGGGAATTGGCATAGGTAGCAGTTTTACCTTTATTATGTTAATGCAATTTACCACTACTTTCGCATTAAAAGGAGGGCTACATCCACTCCTTTCAGTTTGGATTCCGAATATAATATTTACCATTTACGCACTATATTTATTAAAAATTGCACCGAAATAAGAACCTTATATTATTACATATTACGGTATTTATATGGGGTTTTACCGCCATATTTGGAGCCTTAATTAGCGTTTCTGCCTACGAATTAGTATGGTACAGAATGCTAATTGCGAGCATTAGTTTGTTTATTTACGAATATGTATGGAATAAATATCGTCCTCAATTAAGCTTTAAAAAACAACTAATATTACTCGGAATTGGGGGAATTGTAGCCTTACATTGGTTCTTTTTTTACCATTCGATTAAAACTTCTACCATTTCTGTAGCCCTGGTATGCCTCTCATCAACAGCATTATTTACCAGTTTTTTGAGTCCAGTCTTTAACAAAAAATCAAAAATTTCGATCGTAGATCTAATCATCGGATCGGTAATAATTGTAGGTATTGCCTTCATTTTCTCCTTCGAAACCCAATATACAGAAGGCATTATTTACGGATTAATAGCCTCTCTATGTGCCGCTATTTTTACTATTTTTAATGAAATTGAAGTAAAAGATTTGCCTGCTAGCACGATTGGCTTGTATGAAATGTTCGGTGGATTTTTACTTTTAAGCCTTTATTTGGGCTTTACAAATAGCCAAAATCAATACCAATTAGCCATTTCTAGTTCCGATTTTTGGTATTTAATGCTGCTCGGAACCGTTTGTACAGCACTTGCTTATGTTACCGGGGTAGCTGTAATGAAAGAACTTTCTGCCTATACCGTTGTTCTAACTACGAACCTAGAGCCTGTTTATGGCATCGTTTTAGCGGTACTTATCTTCGGAAAACGCGAATTAATGACTGCCGGATTCTACCAAGGAGCCGCTATTATTCTGCTTGCAGTGTTTGCTTATCCTTTTGTGAAGAGCCATTTTAATAGGGAACCTAATACTAAGAATTGAAAATTGAGAATTAAGTATTAAGTTTTAAGAACTAGGTAAGTTTCTTAATACTTAATTCTTAATTCTTAATACACAATACTAAAAACAAATCATGCTCCAATCCACCTTCCGCACCCCTCGTACTGCCCACTATTACAGTACCGAAATTGGCCCTTCAGAGCCCGAAAATGTATGGATATTATTCCACGGTTATGGGCAAAGTGCTATGCATTTTCTGAATAATTTTAAAGACTTTAACCCTCAAAACAGCCTATTAATAGCTCCAGAAGGGCTCTCAAAATTCTATTTAAAAGGGGTCGATGGAAGGGTGGGGGCTAGCTGGATGACCAGAGAAAATCGTGAAGATGAGATACAAGATCAGCTGCAATTAGTGGACCATTTACTGGCCAAAATAGACCCAGATTCGAGGCTTAAAATTAACCTGTTTGGCTTCTCACAAGGAGCTGCTGTGGCATGCCGATGGTACCAATATACCGATCGGAAAGTAGACAACTTGGTCATTTGGGGCGCCGGGCTGCCTATTGAAACGGATGCCACAATGGCAATTAAATATGCATCTTGTAATACTGTATTTATATTGGGTGATGAGGACGAGTTCATAAAAGAGGAACAATTAACTCAATATTATCAGAGCCTAAAGGACCTTCAATTTAGACACAATGTCATAACATACAAAGGGGGGCACAGACTTGAAAAAATGGGCTTAAATTTGTTAAAAACACTTCTAAACTATTAAAAAATTGTAAAAAATAAATTATATAAATAACTATAAATCAGTATATTTATACTTAACTTATTAAAGCTTTATAGTAGATATTTCATCTGCCAATACTAAAATTGTTAGTAATAAAATATATTTAAAAAAATATATTATTGATAATCAACATTTTATATTAATTTACTTTAACTAATATTAGATGTTAAAACATTAAAATAATCGACATTTTTACAAGCCTCCTCACTGCCATAATTACCATTACATTTCTCATAGAATTAGCAGCTAATTTTTATAAAATTTTTAGCGTTCGATTTTCAACATTAGTACTCATAGGATCGATTTTCATAGTCGGACTAATTGTCGAATTAATTTAGGCAAAGCCAAAATGTGCAGCCGAACCATTAGAGGCCTAAGCGAGCGAGCTCATTGAGGAAGATGGGCATTGGTAGAACTAAAACAAAAGAAACCTAGATCCAAAAAATCTGGCTGTTCGGGGGAGCTACAAATCGCTCTCGAAAACCCGATTCGAAAATGCCAAAAATGGTCGAACCGCTCCCACTCATTGAGGCGTATTTTGCACCTCGTTCGTACAGTTCATTTTTGATCTTCTGGAGGGATGGGAATTTAGGGAACAGGCTTTCTTCAAAATCATTTTTGATTTGATGCTTCCAGCTTTCGATGGGTTGTTTAACCAAGGTTCTTAAATCTTGTGAAGAGGGCTTTGGTATTAGTCCAGAAAAAGCCTCTTTCGTGCTAATGGCAAAATTAGGCTTTATAAGCGCGAAAGTATATTTTTGAAGGTCTATGTCGATTGCTTCTAAGATTTCGCCTCTACCGCTCGCATATTGAGCCGAATTTCGGATAAAGAAAGCACAGTCGCTACCCAATTGTGCGGCCAAGTTTTCTAAATAATCCAAACTTAGCGCGAGCTCAAATTTTTCATTCAGCATTTTGAGCACCCAGGCGGCATCCGCAGAACCTCCACCCAAGCCAGCACCAAAAGGAATATTTTTGAGTAAGTGAATTTGAACTTTCGGGATTTTGAATTCTGCCTCCAACAAGCGAAATGCTTTTACACATAAATTATGTTCGAGCTCCCCCGGTATTTCTAAGCCGTATGAAAAAAACTGGAGCTCCTTCCCTTCTAAAATTTCTACAGAGTCGAAGATATTAACAGGATAAAAAATTGTTTCGAGGTTATGAAAACCATCTAAACGCTTCTCAACCACATTTAAACCAATATTAATTTTTGCATTTGGAAAACCAACCATCCTTTTTCAACATGTATAGGATTACAAAGTTACAATTATTTACTTTGTATCTAGTCTCTAGTAATTAGTAATTAGTCGTTAGTCGTTAGAAAAGTCAATTAGTACAAAATAACTCCATAACCTAATAACCAATAACTGATTAACCTAATTACTTAATGACTTGCACATAATTCACAATTAACAATTAACAATTGACAATTCACAATTAATATGAGGCAGTATCACCAACTAATGCAATACGTACTCGACCATGGGGTAGAAAAACATGATAGGACTGGAACCGGAACCCTTAGTGTTTTTGGTTACCAAATGAGGTTTAATTTGGAGGAAGGTTTCCCGATGGTGACCACTAAGAAATTGCATTTGCGTTCTATTATTCACGAGCTCATTTGGTTTTTGAAAGGTGAAACTAATATTCAGTACCTCAAAGAAAATGGAGTAAGCATTTGGGATGAGTGGGCAGATGAGCAAGGAAACTTAGGACCGGTGTATGGTTCTCAATGGAGATCATGGAAAGGTGCCGATGGAAATGCGGTGGATCAAATTACACAGGTTATAGAGCAAATAAAAAAGAACCCCGATTCTCGCCGCTTAATTGTAAGCGCATGGAACGTTGCCGAGATTGAAAAAATGGCCCTCCCTCCTTGTCACGCGTTCTTTCAATTTTACGTAGCAAACGGAAAGCTTTCTTGCCAACTGTATCAACGCAGTGCCGATATATTTTTAGGCGTTCCTTTTAACATCGCATCCTATGCTTTGCTAACCATGATGGTGGCGCAAGTATGCGGATTAGGTTATGGGGATTTTGTGCACACCCTCGGCGACGCTCATTTGTACTCTAACCATTTAGAGCAAACAAAATTGCAATTAAGTAGAGAATGTCGCAGCCTCCCAACCATGAAAATTAATCCGGAGATAAAAAGTATATTTGATTTTAAATTTGAAGATTTTGAATTACTGAATTATGACCCGCATCCGCACATTAAAGCACCCGTCGCCGTATAATAATTGTCAATTATGAATTGTTAATTGTGAATGAAAGCAGAAAATTCACATTAATCAATTAACCCCTCAACTGCACTACGCTACGTTCGGGGCAAGCATTAACAATTAACAATTAACAATTAACAATTAAAAAAAATGATCTCCATCATAGTTGCCACAGATAAAAACGGTGCCATTGGCAAGAACAATGCTTTGTTGTGGCATTTACCGAACGATTTAAAGCGCTTTAAAGCCATTACTTCTGGTCACCCAATACTTATGGGCAGAAAGACTTTTGAATCTATTGGCAAGCCCCTACCCAATCGCAGAAACATCATCATCAGTCATAATAAAAATTATAAAGTTGATGGATGCGAGGTGGTTCATTCCTTGAAAGAAGCCATTGAATTATGTAAAGGTTCTGATATTTACATTATTGGAGGTGGAACCATTTACAAAGAAGCCATGCCCCTTGCCGATAAGGTTTATCTTACTCTAGTGGATGTAGAACTCCATGCCGATACTCATTTAGAAAATTTCGATTTAAATGATTGGATGTTGGAAAGTTCGGAAGAACATTTGGCTGATGAAAAACACGAGTACAATTATCAGTTTTTGAATTACAAAAGGAGATATTAGTCGTTAGAATTGGCAATATTGTACTATGTTTTTAGAATTTAGATATTAGAATTTAGGATTTAGAATTTAGAATTTAATGAATATTGTAGAAGTACAAACTAGTGCCCACAAGAAGCTGTTTTTGGATATGGTAAATTTTATTTACCAGAACGATGCAGTTTATGTAAGGCCTTTAGATATAGAAATAGAAGCCATATTTAATCCTGAGAGTAATGCTTTCCATTCGCATGGAAAATGTACTCGTTGGATTTTAATGGAGGAGAATGGAACCTGTATCGGAAGAGTAGCTGCCTTTATAAACGAAAAAAAGGCTTATACATTTGATCAGCCAACTGGTGGAATGGGTTTTTTTGAATGCATAAATGATAAAGCTGCTGCTCATCTTTTAATGGACACTTGCAGAAATTGGTTGCAAGCGCAAGGGATGGAAGCCATGGATGGACCCATCAATTTTGGAGAGAACGATAATTTCTGGGGATTACTGATTTATGGATTTACACATCCGGCAGTGGGGATGAATTATAATCCGCCTTACTACCAAGACCTGTTCGAATCGTATGGATTTAAAACCTATTTCGAGCAAGTATCTAATCATCTCGACTTGACCAAACCATTACCTGAGCGATTTAGTAACATTGCAGAATGGGTATCTAAGAAACAGGGCTATCATTTCGAGCATTTACGCATGAACAATTTGGAGAAATACTCTAAAGATTTTCAAGAAATTTATAACAATGCATGGCAATATCATGAAAATTTCCAACCGATGGATGACATTACGGTGAAGCAGAGTTTAGAAAAAATGAAATCCTTTATTGATGAACGATTTATATGGTTCGCATATGTGAATGCTAAACCTGCGGCTTTTATAGTAACCATACCAGATGTAAATCAGGTAATAAAGTATATGAAAGGTAAAACTAATTTAATAGCAAAGCTCAAGTTTGCTTATTACCGTTGGATAGGCAGCATCAATAGATTAAGAGTGGTAATTATGGGAGTGGTGCCTGCATATCAGAAATTAGGCTTAGAATCTGCGCTCATTATGAATGCGCATAAGTTAATTTTACCCTTAAATCGTTACAAAGAAGTAGAGCTCTCTTGGGTAGGCGATTTTAATCCTAAGATGAGAGCCTTACATGAATCTACTGGTGCAAGTCTGGGTAAAAAACACTTAACCTATAGATGTTTGTTTAACGAAACGGGGAGCTTTAAACGATCGAGCATTATTAAATGAATTGTGAATTGTGAATTGTGAGTTGTGAGTTGTGAGTTGTGAATTGTGAATGGCCTGCCCCGAAGAACGGAATAAGTACCGCGAAGCGGAATTGAGGGGTGAGTTGAAAACCACTACTGAGCTAAACTGGTTCTGATCCAATCGTAAATTCGCTAGTTCGTTAATTCGTTAGTTCGCTAAAAAACTACTTGATAACTAATTATTTAAGCAATTGTTAATATTTTTTTATTACATGCATTTGTATTATATGATTATTCTTGTAGATTTGCAGACCTTTTAAGGAAGGAAAATGATTTCGTAGCTCAGCTGGTAGAGCATAACACTTTTAATGTTGGGGTCCTGGGTTCGAGTCCCAGCGGGATCACGAGAAACCACTCAGAAATGAGTGGTTTCGTCGTTTATAAGGGTTTCGGTAGCAAGAGTGGTAGCAAAGTGATCCTTTCTAAGAAAATAAATAGACGAGGGTGGATTCGAATGGTTAGTTGAATTAGTGACCATTTATTATAAAATTTTTATGTAGGATTATGTGATTTTAAGCTGTTGGTTCAATATAGTTAATTACATGTTAATATCGATTCTAATCAATTTAAATCTTAACAATTCTCTTTATAAAATCATCTATCTTTAATATATAAACTCCGTTTTTCAATTC
>JBILKW010000202.1:0-3637 GCA_044376465.1 Sphingobacteriales bacterium
GCAAAATAGTAATTGTATCTTTTTTCACCGCGCATGTATTCTGTAGAGTACCACATTACCAATAGGGTAATTAAAGAAACCATGCTTAGCATTAAGGCTGCAATTTTATCGAGACTTATGCTAACATTTAGTACTAGGCTACCAATTTCTAACCAGGACAATTGACCTGCAAAGCCATAGCCGGTATAGGTTCTGTACAATATGGTTAACGAAGAAACAAAACAAAAAATTAAACTTGTAATGGCAATGCTGTGAGCAAGTTTATTAGATTTTATCAGCATCAACATAAAAAAAGAAAGCAATGGAAGTACATATACAAACAATGCCAAACCCGTATTCGAGTTCACAACAAAATTGAATATGGTTTGTAAATTTTCCACTAATTTTTAAGTTGATTGATTTTATCGGGATCTATGTTCTTAAAATATTGATACGCTTTTATAATAATTGCTAAAGCTACTGCAATAGAGGCTGCAGAGAGCACCATGGCAAACAATGCAAGCATTTGCCCGTCGAGCTTATTAAACATTTTATCGAGCACACTTAAGTTTAAAAGCGATGCATTTACCATGAGCTCTATGCCTACTAACACTAAAATTAAATTCTTTTTGGTGAGCACTGCAAAAAAGCCAATGCAAAAAAGTGCTGCAGAAAATAATTGCATTAATTGCGAATTAAGAATTTCAGGCATTGGATTTCTCCTTTCTGCTAATTATTGAAGCGGCCATTAAGGCTACTAATAGCACCAATGATATTATTTCTAAAGGCATTGCATAAGTGCTTAAAAGTTCTATTCCAAAATTTTCGATGTTATTAATTTTTGCACCTTGTATGGCAGGATTTACTTTTTCTGATAAAATGATCTTAGCCATTATGAGAAACAAGAAGGTGCAAGCAATGCCGCTAATTAATTTTGTAAATCTGAACGCAGTAGTTTCTTTACTAATTTCAATGCTATCATCCATAATACTTTTAGAAGAAAGCATAATGGCAAAAATCATGAGTACAATAATACCACCAATGTACACCATTAAATGTGCGATGGCTAAGAACTCTGCTTGTGCAAGTATGAGCATAGCCGACACACTGAAGAATGCTCCAAACATAGCGAACACTGCTTTTACAATTGATTTTACATTTACTGCGTATAAAGCAGCGAACACACCAAATGCAATAAAAAAATAAAGAGCAAGGTTAAACATTTCCTTCCTCCTTTTTTTCTTGAGTAGCTTTAAGGGCTGCTTCTTTCGCTGCTTTTTTCTCCGCTTCAAATGCGGCTAGTTTAATTTTATTTTGTGATGCTTCTTCGGCGGACATGGTAGAGAAATGGTAATTCATTGCCGCTACATTATCTAAAGAAACATCGTACTCATCTGTCATGATGATACACTCTGTAGGGCAAACAATGGTACACAGTCCGCAGAACATGCATTTAGCCATATCAATATCAAACTGAGCAGCATGCAAACGTTTGGTAGTGCCATCAGATGTTTTACCAATATCTTCTACTGCTTTTATCGCTTCAATTTCAATGCAATCAACAGGGCAAATTTTAGCGCATAAATCGCAAACAATACAATCGTCTATTTCTACATGTAATTGATTGCGCGAATTATCTGGCAAGGGTAATTTTATATGTGGATATCTTAAGGTGCTTGTATTATCGGTTCTTTCGGAAAAGTAGGTATCCGACTGAATGTTTTCTCTTACTGTTTTAGATGATCTAAATAAATGTTTTGCAGTAAGAGTAAAACCCTTTACAATACCTGTAACGCTTTTTAGTATATTAGTTAGTTTACTCAATTTACAAAACAATTAATTTCCAAAATGCTGATAAAAATAAACATGCAAACGAAAGGGGGATTAACACTTTCCAACAAAAATTCATTAACTGATCGGCTCTAAAACGAGGCAAGGTCCAGCGTATCCACATTTGAACCACTACCAATGCCAATGTTTTTAATAATATCCAAGCCAAGCCCCAAAAGGTTCCGTTGGTATAATCGGCTAAAGCAAAGGAGCCAATGTTTGGCAATGGGCTGTACCATGCTCCTAAAAATAAAATAACGAGCACCATGGAAGTTAAAAACATCATGGCGTATTCTGCTAAGAACAAAGCTCCGAATTTAAAACCAGTATACTCTACATGGAAACCTGAAACTAATTCTGATTCTGCTTCGGGAATATCAAAAGGGGTACGGTTAGATTCTGCAAGGGAGGCGATGAAATAAATAATGGCAGCAATAAATAAATGAGGAGCTTGAAAAATTCCCCATGAAAACATTCCACCAATTTTTGATACTTCCCAGAAACCCATAAAATAAATAGGCTCTTTGGCATAAATGCCTTGTAAATAGGCGATGTTTTGTAAGTTGAGGCTTTGGTACATCATTACTGCAGCCAAAATGCTAATGCCTGCGGGTATTTCATAAGCAATAATTTGGGCGATAGCTCTAATAGAACCAAAAAATGCATATTTATTATTGGAAGCCCAACCTGCCATGAGTATGCCTACCACTTCAATAGAAACAATGGCCATAAAATAAAAAAGCCCAATATTGATGTTGGAGCTTATATAATCTGGTGAAAAAGGCATGACCGCAAAACCCATAAAAACAGAGGTAAATACGAGCAAAGGAGCCAGGGCAAACAGAAACTTATTGGCACGAGTAGGAATGATGTCTTCTTTCTGAAGTAATTTAAGAATATCAGCAAAGGTTTGTATTAATCCGAATTTACCTACTTCTACAGGCCCAACACGATCTTGTATTAAAGCGGAGATTTTACGTTCGGCCCATACACCCATTAGTGCGTAAACCGCTACAAAAGCTAACAATGAAATTGAAATTATGTAGAAAGTCATTCCTCAGGATTACATTCAAAAGTACTAAAAATACTTAAAATGAGACGTAAAATCGTATTAATGACAAATGTAAAGTAATAAGGTTTTCGAAAATTCGACTCTTCGAAACCTTTACTTCCACAAATTCATCAACTCCAAGTGTATTTTTTCTTTGAAAAACAATTTAGTGCTCTTTTCAAATGAAGAAGTAAAGTCAGAAACATAGAATTTATGTTGTGCAGCGCGCTTTTTAGCCAATAGATTTTTTTTACTCAATACTTTTTTAACATATTCCGCAACAATTTCTGCTGAATCTAGTATTGTAATATCGCGTTCGTAAAATTCTGAAATTTCTTTTTTAATGAGTGGGTAATGTGTGCAAGCCAATACCAGAGCATCTACCTTTTTTAGTTTAGCTTTTGATAAATAAGAATTGATAATTGTTTTAGAAATATTGTTATTAAAAAAACCTTCTTCTATCATGGGTGCTAACAAAGGCGTGGCCAGCGACTCCACATTAAGTGCTTCTTTTTTCTCTTTTATTTTACGCGCATATACATTTGATTTTATAGTAGCTTTAGTACCAATCACTCCAATGTTTTTTAATTTTTTATGTGAAATGATGTAATCAACCGTTGGATCTATTACATTGATAATCGGAATTTTCCCTTTTATCATCGTATTCAAATCATCGTAGCCCAAAGAGGAAGCGGTATTGCAAGCAATTACAATGGCTTTGCAATTTTGATCCATTAAAAACTGACCAATTTTAAGCGAATAATACTTAATGGCTTC
>JBILKW010000203.1:0-3623 GCA_044376465.1 Sphingobacteriales bacterium
TACTTGTAAGTTTCGATTCTTTCACTAATTGAGCCCTTAAAAGTTTCTTTTTATTGTAAAGGTTATAAATTTTTACAGCCTCGTTTATATACCTATTCCTTGTTAAATTCATTTTTGATGTGATTTCTTCGGTTTCATCGAATATATCTTCGTCGAGCTTTAAAGAGAGAGTTTTCATGTGTACGTTTTTTACAAAAGTATATACTTTTTGTATATACCACAAATTTTAATATTCTATATTCTAAATTTTCAAAAATTCTACCTTATTTTGCCATTATTCATTCCCGAACATGCGGGATAAGCATTAACAATTCACAATTAAGAATTAAGAATTAAGAATGATAAACTGCTCCTTGCTGCCAGCTCTTTGCTAAATGTCCATACGTAAACAACTTCAAAAAGAGTTCTCAAAAATGAACAGCGTAAAAGTATCGCTTATGGTGGGTGCTAATGAAGATTTATTTGCTGAATTGATCGACTGTTTATTAGAGAAAGATGCTGAAATAGCAAGAAGGGCAGCTTGGGCAATTAGTTTTTGTTTAAAAAAAAATCCATTTCTATTCGATCAACATGTTTCTGTTTTTATTGATATTATGAACAATAAAACTTGCCATGTGGCTGTAAAAAGAGCAGCCACTCAAGCATTACAGTTTATGGAAATTCCTGAAGAGATGGAAGGCCTTGCTTACGATTATGGCATTAACATATTATATGACCCCGACGAAGGCATAGCTGTAAAAGCCTATGTTCTACAAATGCTTCAAAATATTGTATTAAAATATCCAGAACTAAAACAAGAACTCATACAGCTTGTTGAAGATAGGATGCCTTTTGAAAGTCCTGCTTTTAAATCGCGTGGAAAAAAGTTGTTGAAAATACTTAATAAATGAGCACACGAACAAATGAGCAAATGAACTTTGTGTTATACGATGATGCTTGTAATATGTGCAAGGCTTCGGTAGAATTTTTACGTAAGCGCGACAAATATCTACGCTTACAATTTTTAGCACTTGATAGTGTAGATGCTCGGAAAGAATTAAAAAATGTTGGAGTATCCTTTATGCAAAAAAATACCGTGTATTTCATCCATCAACAAAATGCATATATAAAATCCACCGCAGTACTCAAAGCCTTATCTATATTACCATTCCCCTATTCAATACTCAGCTATTTACAAATATTTCCACTTTTCATCCGCGACGCGGTGTACAATTTTATAGCTAAAAACCGACACAAGCTTTATTAATTGTACACTGTATTTTGTACATTGTACTTTGTACAGCATACTTTGTATACTTAGTTTTTATGAAATATATGCGATTGTCAATTATTTTCCTTGTATTAGCACTTTGTGCTTGCGATATGGACAAGGATAAACCTAGCATAGTAAATGGCGAGTTAAATTTACAATTCGTAAATGGCGATTATACTCCTACGGATGCTAACGGTCAGTTGATTGCTTCTCAGAGTTTTCAAACATTTTATATTACTGTACCACCAAATCCTGTTCCAGAAACTATTATAGATACTAACGTAAGTATTTATGCAAAATTCAAAGTGAATAATGTAGACAGAATCTATGCGGGTGTATTAATGCATAATAATGATACCATTCCATTTAATCCATTTTTCGGTTATATGAACTCTAGTTTTGCAACAAATAAAGATGTTTTCAAAACTGGTTCTGTTTGGAATTATGATGGTAATTCACAATATAACATATCCGGTGAAAATTATAACACATCCTTATCTATACCTACATTAGAGCTAGATACCTTAATGGAACGTTATAAAAAATCAGAAGGAATAAGCATCCAAATAAAATCTGCAAATTTGAATTGCGATAAATTTGCGCTATGCATTATAGCTCAGGATACTGTACGTTTTCAAAAAGAGTTAGATCCTTTTAATAAAACAATTTATATAAATCCCGAAGAATTAGCAGGCCTTAAGGCCAATCAAGATTATAGATTAATTATTAGAGTAAAGAATTACACTATTTCAGTAAGCAATAACAAAAAATATTATTATCAAAATGAAATCGTAAAAATCCACGATTTTGAATTAATGTAACCCTCTCCAATTCACAATTCACAATTCACAATTAATCTAAAACTCCTTCTTCAAACTCTCCACAATCTCAAACACAGCAGGGCAATACAACGTATTTACCAAGGTTACATCGATAATACTTCTAAACTGTTTGTCGCCTGTATGCGGATAACCTCTGCATGCTTCCGGTCTTGCTATATACACGCTGCATTTATTATCGCCTTTTAAAAATGGACATGGTGCACCTTTGTGCACGAAGTCACCTTCTTCATCCATTTCTAAATAGCGTTCCATAAACACTTTTGGTTTTATGCCTAGGTGTATTGATAATCGGCGAATGTCTTCCGGTTCAAAAGTAGGGCTAATGGTTTTGCAACAACCTGCACAATTTAAACAATCAATTTTTTCAAAAGCCTCGTCATGTGCTTTGTCAACAATATCTTGTAAATCTTTTCTTCTGGTCTTTTTTAATACTGCAAAAAACTCTTCATTTTTTGCATGCTCTTTTTTTGCCTTACGGGCAAATGCTTTAAGGTCTATCTGATTTACAGGCATTATGGTTTTACCCCCAATTCTTTAATTATATGATCTGCTTTATCTATTTTTTGTGCTACCCATAAAACATAACGGATGTCGCAACCTATAGAGCGCGAATACAACTCGTTCCATGCAAAATCATTAATAGTTGCTTCGTACGATCTATCAAAATTTACTCCAATTAAATTACCGTTTTCATCTAAAATCGGACTACCAGAATTACCACCAGTAGTATCCATGTTATACAAAAATGCAACCGGAACATCTTTCCCATCTTTCGTGGTAAAACTTCCAAAGTCTTTATTTTTATGAAGTTCGCGTATGATAGGTGGTAAATAATATTCGCCCGAATTTTGTCCCTTTTCAATTAATCCTGTTAAGGTGGTAGTTGGTTTCATATACGTAGCATCCACCGGTGTATAGCCTTTTACATATCCATACGTTAAACGTAAGGTACTATTCGCATCCGGAATAAAATCGGTCTTTTTATATAATATACTTACATCCACATAATCGGCTAATAGCTTGTTTAATTTACCATTTCGAGCCTTTCTAATGTCGTTCATTTTTTGCACTTCTGTGTTAGCGGAAATAGCTAAATCAAACATTGGGTCTTTTATTTTCATGAAATCTTTTAATGGCATGTCTAAAATTTCCATTGCAATTTGCTCTTGTGTAAAGAGTGTTTTGCTGAATAATTTAGTTAAATATTTATCTACTGCTTGTTCATTTTGTGTAGCGTTTCCAACTTTAAAGCCCGGTATAACATTAATCTGCTCCTTACCAGTTAAGGCCAAACCATCTAAAATTGCTCGTTTCAATAATCTTTTATCCGTTTCCAATACAAAAGTTTCGTATTGTGTATCGAGTTGTTTCTTAACAGCAGCTTTACTGTCGGCAAATATTTTTTCTTGCTCTTCTGCCGGTGCTTTTGAAATTTTAGTGCGTAAATTATTCATAATGTTTGCCGCACTTAAGGCATTCGAACTCGGAATAAATTGGTCGAGTTGTAAGTATTTATTAGCATCCGAAAA
>JBILKW010000204.1:0-3620 GCA_044376465.1 Sphingobacteriales bacterium
ACCTATGTTTCCGCTTTCACGTGCTTCAGCAATTACATATTGCGAACCTGCTTCCAATTCTGCTGTCATTAATTCTATCCATTGGTATGGAGCCATAATGTTTGCGGCATCTTTAGAACCTACTTCCGAAACTACTTTTACATGTTGTTTTAAATCGCGAATAAGTTCACATTTTTTAGCATGGTCTAAACTAATAGAGCCGTCAGAAATTTCTGCCCATTCCATTTTGTATTTATCCAACACTCTTTTATAATCTTCGTATTGATTACGAATAATAAAAGCTTCAAACAATGTACCACCAAAATAAACAGGAATTCCTGCTTCTCTGTAAATGGCTAATTTTTTATCGAGTACTGGTGTAACAAAAGAAGTAGACCAACCAAGCTTAACAATGTCTACATAGGGTCCAGCAACTTCTATAAAATTTTCTACTTCACGAGTACTTAAACCTTTATCCATCACCATGGTCATGCCATTAGAGCGTGGTTTTGCAGTACGTTCGGGGATTTGTGTTAAATGATAATGCATACGTTAATTTGTTACGGCGAAAATAATTCTTTTAAATTAAATACCGTTGTATAATTTGTTGAATTGTGATATTTTGTTGTAATTGTGGTAAATATTCATAAAGCACTTCGTGTTTTTCTGGACTAATACTTAAACCTGTTTCTAAATATTGAATGGCTTCTTGGTAATGTCCTTTACTAAACAAATACGCCACCATTCTGTAATGCAGTTCTGCGGCTTCTGGGTTAGAGCGCAGCGCTTCAATAATTACATCAATGGCTTCTTGCACTTTACCCTGTTCATACAAAATCGCAGAATAATCTAACCAAACTTCCACATCGTTTTGTGTAATTTCAATTACTTTTTCATACGATTCTTCTGCTTGTTTAAAGTTGCCTAATTTATAATGTGAATCTGCTAAAGCAAACCAATAATCAGAAATCGTTGGATCTAAACTTATTGCTTTATTGTAGAAATGTAAGGATTCGTACCAACGCTCTTCATAATCGAGTGTTACCCCAATACCAAACCATGCATCAGCCAGGGAAGGATCAATTTTTACAGCTTTTTTGTAGTATGCACGGCTCTCTTCCATCATCTCTAACTTCTCATAACACTCACCAATGCTGCAAAATGTTTCGGCACTTGGTTGCTCATACTCCATGGTTTGTTTATATACAGCAATAGCATCTGCATATCGTTCTAAATTTGCTAATGCATTTCCTTTATTAAAATACGCGGAGGCAAACGCTTCGTTTATAATGATTGCGTAATCGTATGCATCAATTGATTTTTCAAACAACTCTGCTTTTGTATATGCATTCCCTAAATTATACCAAGCTGCAAAAGAGTAGGGGTCGTTCTCTATAAATTGCAAATAAAAATTAATGCTGTCTTCTGGCTTATCTAAAATATCAAAACAAAACGCAATTTCATATAGAGCATCCATGTTTTGTGAATTCACTTCTAATGCCATTTTTAAATGTTCAATTGCACTGTCATACCTACCTAAATTCTCAAAGGCATAAGCTATGTGTAAATGAATATCATCAACTTCTTCAGCGTATAATATAGCAAGATTATATTGCTCTATTGCTTTGTCAAACATTTCAAATTTCTCATAAATACTTCCACGTATAATGAAAATATCTGCATTGCTAGATTCTAATGTTTGTGCATGATCTAATATGTCTAATGCTTCGTGCGCTCTATTTGTAACTACGTATAGCTGCGCTTGTTTAATTAAAAATGTTGATGCGTATGGATGTTGAGCACGCGCATACTCCACTACTTGCAATGCTTTAATGGGATCGTTCTTCTCGATGAAAAAATCAATTATTCCTTCAAAGGCCTGTGCATCAAAAAAATATTGATCCTGATTTCGGATCATTTCCTCGTATCTCTCTACAGAAAACCTTAGTTCCTCTGAATCGTTGTATTCAAATTCCTCGTCCATAAAATTACCTATCTAAAAGAATTGATTATAAGATATTCTAACAAAACTCACATTAAAGTCGTTTTGTCATTATTTCTCCAATTAATTTCGCTTATTTCAATTCTAAATCACATTTTTGTTTTTCCACAATAGTTCATTAACCATTTTAAATAACTGATAAATAGTTTATTATGCCATATAGAAAAAGCTCATTTTATACATATATTGTAATTTGCCTGCTCTTCCTTGTTACTAACGTCAAAACGTATGCCCAAAGCTATTGGCAGCAAGAAATAAACTATCAAATTAATGTAAAATTAAACGACAGTACACATTTCCTACACGGAAACATCAACATTACGTACCATAACAATTCAAATACAGCACTTTCTGAAATTTGGATGCACATTTGGCCAAATGCCTACAAAAATGACAAAACGGCTTTTGCAAAGCAACAGATAGAAAACCAATCGATAGATTTTTATTATGCTGAGGAGAGTAAAAGAGGTTACATTGATTCATTAGACTTTAAGGTCAACAATGTTAAGGTGATGGTGCAAGAAAATTCAGCATTCCCGGATATTCAAAAATTAATATTACCGATTAGTTTAGCGCCTGGCGATTCAATCATCATTAGTACACCATTTAGAGTTAAACTTCCGAATTCTTTTTCGCGTTTAGGGCATGTTAAAACAGCTTATCAGATTTCGCAATGGTACCCAAAACCTGCAGTGTATGATGCAAATGGTTGGCACCCTATTCCGTACCTAGACCAAGGCGAATTTTATTCAGAATTTGGATCGTTTGATGTGAGCATTACCCTGCCAAGTAATTACATAGTTGGAGCAACTGGCGAATTACAAAATGAAGATGAAAAAATATTTTTAGAACAGCTATCAGATTCAACGAAAAAAATAAAATCATTTTCAGAAGTAGATTCTTTCCCTCCATCATCAAAAAAATACAAAACATTAAATTACAAACAAAATAACATACATGATTTTGCATGGTTTGCCGACAAGCGTTTTCAAGTATTAACATCAGAAGTAGAATTACCATACTCTAAAAGAAAAGTAAAAACGTATGTGATGTTTACCAGTACCTATGCGAAGTATTGGAAAGATGCGAGCCAATTTTTAAACGATGCGGTGTATTATTATTCATTATGGGTTGGCGAGTACCCATATAATTATTGCACAGCTGTGGATGGTGCACTAAGTGCAGGTAGTGGCATGGAATACCCTATGGTTACAGTAATTGGAGCAGTGAGCGATGCAAAAACATTGGACCAAGTAATAGCGCACGAAGTAGGTCACAATTGGTTTTACGGAATTTTAGGAAGCAATGAAAGAGAATTTGGTTGGATGGATGAAGGCATAAATTCTTTTTATGAAAACAGGTATATGAAGTTGAAATATTCTGATGGAAAAATGATTAATAAAGACAATCAAAATATTTTTACAAAGCTCCTAGGTTTGAATTATTTTCCAACAGCATACGATCAATATTTAACACATCAACTTACGGCATCACAAGGAAAATCTCAAGCCATCAATACTCATTCCGAAGAATTTACTTTGCTAAATTATGCAGCTGTAATGTATACTAAAGCAAGTTTAGTGTTTAAGTATTTAGAGCAGTATTTAGGAGTAGATAAATTTGATTCGGTAATGAAAAT
>JBILKW010000064.1:0-11261 GCA_044376465.1 Sphingobacteriales bacterium
TTCTGCTAAGTCTGCATCCTCTTTCGCCCTCAAATATTGTTGGTTAAACCACTTAGTTTTATTAGCATCAAATTTTGCACCAGATTTTGAAATTCTATCTACCGAAAAAGCTTCAATTAATTCTGTCATGCTAAATATTTCTTGATTAGTTCCAGGGTTCCATCCTAACAATGCCAACATGTTTATAAAGGCTTCTGGGAAGTATCCTTTTTCTCTATATCCAGAACTAATTTCACCCGAAAATGGATCTTTCCACTCTAGCGGGAATACCGGAAAACCAAGTCGATCGCCATCGCGTTTGCTCAGTTTACCATTACCATCGGGTTTTAGTAACAAAGGCAAATGCGCAAATTGTGGCATCACTTCTTCCCATCCTAAAAATCTGTAAAGCAATACATGCAATGGTGCAGAAGGTAACCATTCTTCGCCTCTAATTACATGTGTTATTTTCATCAAGTAATCATCTACCACATTCGCTAAATGATACGTTGGCATACCATCCGATTTGAACAAAACTTTATCGTCCATTTGCGAACTGTGCACCAACACATTTCCACGAATCATATCCGTAACACGAATTTCTTCTTTACGAGGAATTTTAATACGCACTACATAGGCATCGCCGGCTGCTAATCTTTTTTCCACTTCATCATGCGGCAAGCTCAAGGAGTTTTTCATGCTCTCGCGAGTAATGTAATTGTATTGTGGCGAAGCAACATTACTTGCTTTTAATCGCTCACGCATTTCATCTAACTCTTCGGTAGTATCAAAAGCATAATATGCATGCCCAGCTTCTATTAACTGCATCGCATATTGGCGGTACATTTCTTTTCTTTCTGATTGGCGGTAGGGCGCATGCGGACCACCTACATGTACACCTTCATCAAATTTCATTCCGCACCATTCTAGTGCTTCAATAATATATTGTTCGGCTCCAGGTACAAATCTGGTTTGGTCGGTATCTTCGATTCTCAATAAAAAATCGCCACCATTTTTCTTAGCAAATAAATAATTATACAGAGCTGTTCTCACTCCACCCATGTGTAAAGGGCCCGTTGGGCTAGGGGCAAATCTTACGCGTACTTTTCTTTCTTCCATAGCATCGCAAATATAGGATTTTAAGCTAAATATCGTGGAAATGCGTTTTTTTCGTAATTTAACCTTGATGAATATTACAGAATCGAAAAAACGTTGGAAAATTGGGCTCTTAAGCTTTGCCGGAATTATTGGATTGTCCTCCTTAGTTTACACCAATATTTTGGTTAAAAAGCTGCAAAATCAAGAAAAAGAAAAGATTGAACTTCGTTTAGAAGCAACCAAACAATTAATAAAGGCTACAGATACCACTGATAGTCAATTTATTGTTTTCTTGTTCGACTACATCATCAATAAAAATAATACGGCACTCATTATTGCAGATTCTAACGATGTTATTTTACAAACTCGTGGGCTCGATTCTACCAAAACCCTCAATATTGAGATTGAACCCGATAAAAAACTCGACCCTGAATATTTTGCAAATCAATTAGAAGTGATGAAATCTCAACATGATCCAATTGTTTACGAAGTATTTACCGGAGAGAAACAATACATTTACTACAAAGACTCTTCAATTTTAACTCAGCTTAAAGTTTATCCATACCTTCAATTAACTATTATTGCGATTTTCTTAATTGCAGCGTATCTCGCTTTTAGCTCCAGCAGAAAAGCCGAACAAAACAGAGTTTGGGTGGGTATGGCTAAAGAAACTGCACACCAATTGGGTACACCCATCTCCTCATTACTTGCATGGATTGACTATTTAAAAGAAAAATATGCCGATCAAGATCAAAGCTCCTTTGATGAAATGGAGCATGATATACAACGATTAGAATTGGTTGCCGATCGTTTTTCTAAAATTGGTTCAATGCCTCAACTTAAACCAGAAAATGTGTTAGAAGTGGTAACACACGGCATCGAATACATTCAAAAAAGAAGTCCGGCTCGTATAATTTACGAAGTAAATGGTGATGCTTCTATTGAAGCAAAATTAAACCCTTCTTTATTTGATTGGGTAATAGAAAACTTATGTAAAAATGCAGCTAATGCCATTGGAATCGAAGGCAAAATTAGCATCTTTATTAGGCAGCATAAGAAAAAAGTATACATCGATATTTCGGATACTGGAGTTGGAATTCCAAAGTCTAAATTTGAAACGGTATTTGAACCCGGTTATACCACACGTAAGCGTGGCTGGGGGTTGGGCCTCTCTCTTGTAAAAAGAATTATAGAAAATTATCATTATGGACAGATTTTTGTGAAAGAATCTACCATTGGCAAAGGCACCACTTTTAGAATTGTTTTAAATGCATAAGTATATTATCAGTTTGGTTTTGTTTATGTTGAGCTATTCTTCGAATGCACAAAACAGTCCGAAGGATATACATCAATATGAATTACAAAAAGCAATATCAACCCATAAAAATAATACTGCCAGATTATCAAACATCAATTTACATTACGTTAACTTTTATTGGGAAGCTAATCCAGAAATAAATTATATTAAAGGTAAAATCACGTATCATTTTATTGCAGTTGAAAATTTAAATGCTATTACATTCGATTTGGCAAGTAACATGCAGGTAGATTCTGTGCTTTATAAAAATCAAATTTGTGTGGTAGCAAGAATAAATGATCAAATTAGAATCAACTTACCTTTACTTATTAATGAAGGACAATTAGATTCGATTGTAATCTACTATAAAGGTGAACCGAAACAAACCGGATTCGGTGCATTTAGCATAGGCACTCATTCGTCGGGGCCAGTTTTATGGACACTCTCAGAGCCATACGGTGATAAAGAATGGTGGCCATGCCAATCCAATTTATCTGATAAAATAGATAGTATTGACATCCATGTAAAAACTCCTAAACCTTATATTGTTGGCAGTAATGGCTTGTTAATGAAAGTAGATTCTATTGACACGTCTTACCTCTATCATTGGAAACATCGTTATCCAATTGCCAGTTATTTAATTGCGATTGCAATCTCTAACTATGCTATTTTAAATGATACGATGCAATTGCAAAATGGACCCATGCAGTTTTTGAATTATGTATATCCTCATCAACTAGCCATATCAAAAACTCAATTAAAAGAAACCAAAGAAATTATTCAATTATTCGAAAATCTTTTCGGTGCCTATCCATTTTATAAAGAAAAATACGGTCATGCACAATGTAATATTGGTGGAGGCATGGAACACCAGACCATGAGTTTTATGGGTAATTTTAATAAAGGCTTAATTGCTCACGAGCTCGGCCACCAATGGTTTGGCAATAAAGTTACCTGTGCTAGCTGGCAAGATATTTGGCTCAACGAAGGTTTTGCTACTTACCTTGCGGGCATCATACACGATTTCGGGAAGAATGATACCCTCTGGAATATTTTCAAACTTCAATCTATTACCGAAGCATTATTAGCAAAACAAGGTTCTGTATATGTGGATGATACTAATAATGTAAGTAGAATTTTTGATTATAGACTGAGTTATGTAAAAGCTTCTTTAATTTTACATATGTTGCGTTGGAAACTCGGCGACAATTTATTTTTTACTGCTTGTAAAAATTATTTAAATGATGATGAACTTGGTTTTTCGTTTTCGAATACTGATAGATTTAAAAACCATTTAGAGCAAACTGCTAATATAAATCTTGATGAGTTTTTTAACGATTGGTTATATGGAGAAGGTTTTCCGAAATATGAAATACAATGGAAACAAACTAATGAGTTAATCTTGCAAGTAAACATTAAACAACTAAGTACAAACTCTAGCGTAAGTTTCTTTGAAATGCCTGTGCCTATTAGGTTTCAGAATGCTTTTATAGATACTATTTTGGTGTTTAACAACACTTATAATGATCAAGATTTCAATACTCCTTTAACATTTAAGGTTACAGATGTAAATGTAGATCCAGATAAATGGCTTCTTGCAGAATACAAAATCAGCAACATAACGGAATTCGAAAATTTTGATAAATTACTTATAGATACCTATCCTAATCCTACTGATGGCTTAATAAATATCAGGCTAAATAAAAAAATATTAATTAATTCTATCGATGTATTTAGTAGTGTTGGTCAGCCTGTATTTCACTCTAAAAACTACACCCAACCCATGAATTTTATTCGCCTTGATTTGAGAGATTTCGAGAACGGATTTTATACGTTAATTATTAATGAAGAGAACAGAAGTTCGAGCATGAAACTAATTATTATGAAATAAAAAAGGGTGTAACTAGATGATACACCCTTCAAAAAAATCTTTTATTATTTATTTATTCAATAATTAATTTTTTAGTTTCTGATGCTTCACCTAAATCTGCTTTTATAAAATAAGCACCTTTTGGTAGCGAGCTTAAATCAATTTCTTTTTTAATGTTTTGGCTATTGTCATCATAATTTTTTGTCCAAACGATTCTTCCTAATTGATCAATAACTTGAACTTTTAAATTTGAATTAGATATTCCTGTAATGCTTAAGTTTATTAATCCTTTCGATGGATTTGGAGTTACAGAAAATGCAGTAATTTTGGTATTTGCATTTACACCCACTGCATTTATAACTTCAATTGTTTTACTTGCTGATGCTGAACAACCATCAGTACTTACGAACGAATAAGTAATAGTATGAATACCCACACCAGCTTGTGCAGGAGTAAATATACCGTTGTTTACTCCCGGGCCAGAATAGTTTCCACCAACTGGAGCTCCACCTGATAATTGTATAGGTGCGCCATTCAAATTTACAGCGTTAAAATCTGCTAGTGTTACTACCGGTGCAGGGTTAAAGCTAATTAGCACCGAGTCACTTCTTCTGCTACATAAACCATTTGGCGCAGTGATGTCGCAATAGTACGTTCCAGATTGAGTTACTTGTATGGCTCTAGTGGTAGCACCTGTACTCCAAGAATAAACTCCTGATGCTTGCGAAGCAGTAAGAGTAATTGTGTTGCCTTCACAAGGCAGTACGTTATTTTTGTTGATGCCTCTCACAGGATTTGCTAATGTAACGATATAGCCATCCTTTATTTGAGTTTTACCATCTACTACTAGGGTAACTCTAAACTTGCCCGCGGTATTATAGGTAACACTTGGGTTCGCAAGCGTTGAACTCGCAGGTGTACCACCCGCGAATGTCCATTGTATATTAGTGCCTGGAGTAGTGTTTGTGAAATTTACGCTTTCACCAGGGCACACATAGTTATTATCAACTGTAAAGTCTGCAACAGAAGCATCAGGATTTACTTCTGCCCACCAAGTTGCCCAAGTGTTAACAGTAGAACCAGCATACTCTTGTATGGTCCAAAAGGTCGAATCGTTTGTTGGATCTACCACGGTATTCGAATAATCTCCCCAACGGTTTCTGCCGGCACCAAAATCTTTGAAATAAGTATTTTCACCAAATTTGTAAGTATACTCTTCTCTGAATGTATTAATTGGATCATTCGCTCTTCTTAATGAATAACCTGCCGAAGCATATTGCGAATTTGAAAAACTAGAGTATCCAATTAACACGTCATTTTTTTTGTTAACAGCTATACTAGGGTAATTATAATGGCGAGCTCCAGTTGCATCGTCGATAATATTACGTTGAATAATATTTCCTAATGTGTCTAATTCCCACCATTGCACAGAACTTCTATTAGGCCCACTCATGGGTAAAAATATAGCGTGTGTAGCCCAAATTCTACCGTTTCTAACCACTACTTGGCGCATTCTATGATCGCCAGCGTTAATTAAATTCGTAGAACCCAATTGAGGATTAAAGTTCCCATTCGTACCAGCACCTGTAGCCCAAGTATTGTTGGATTGTATTGATAAAGGTGCAGACATTACAGGATTGGTAGTAGGTCCAGTAATTGTTCTCATGGTCAACGTGCCTTTTCCTGCACTGTTTCCACTTGCCGCACGAATTAAAAACATTCTGTCTGTAGAATTATCGTAATGAATTGATGGGCATGCTACGGCTGTACCTTCATTTGTAACTTCAAACTTTGTAAATACACCCGCTCCGTTATTATAAACATCTGCTTTATCCCATACATATATTTGATGTGATGTACCTGAATTACCTGGCATTGGGAATAAGTTCATCTGTACTACTATCCATTTAGCGTTAAACCCAATACTTGGAAAGTCTACCCATCTTACATTCGTTGCATCAACATCTACTTTATACATGTTCCAACCTTGTGTTGGATCTGAAGTTTTTGAAACTGCTAACAAAGTACATGAGTTATTTGATTGCGGCTCTGCCGATGAAACAATAATCCATCTGTTCGCAACATGGTCATACAACGCTTTAGGATCATAAGTACTGGTTAAGCCACCAATAGGCGACCAAAAAGAATTTAAGGAAACGGTGCTAATGTTAACACCTGTTTTGTCTTGAATTCTAACCTGTGTATTTAAAGTAACAATGGTATGATTTGGACCAACAGTACCATTTACATCTGGTGGAATAGAAGTACTATTATCGTTTAAACCATTAAAGTTTTTAACAGGTGCAATTGATAAAATTGAAGAGCTTGTTCTATTTTGAGCATTATATGCAGGAAAAGGATCTGTTATTACAATCCCGGATAAATCTGCGTCCATCTCGGGTATAACATTTGCCTTTTTGTTTCCGATAAATTGTATTGGCTTTCTGCTCGGTTTGTTATACGATTCAACAATTGCAATTTGCATAAAGTTTACTTCTTTTTTTACATCTGCAACACCTTGTTGTTTTGTAACTTTTACATCTTGAGCCTTTGCAGTAAACATTGTTAGTGCAACTAAGCAGGGTAAAATACTTTTCTTTGTAAGTAGGGTTATATTCATGACGGTTAATTTTATATCAATAAAAGCTAAATTTACACAATATTTTGTATAACACATTAAAGTCTAAATTGTTGAACAAAAAAGGGCTAAGAAATAATTCTTAGCCCTCCATAAAATAAGAAGTATCGTATTATTCAATAATTAATTTTTGAGTTTCTGATGCTTCACCCAAATCAGCTTTTATAAAATAAGCACCTTTTGGTAGCGAGCTTAAATCAATTTCTTTTTTAATGTTTTGGCTATAATCATCATAATTTTTTGTCCACACAATTCTTCCTAGTTGATCAATTACTTGAACTTTTAAGTTTGAATTTGACACCCCTGTAATGCTTAAGTTTATTAAGCCTTTCGATGGATTTGGAGTTACAGAAAATGCAGTAATTTTGGTATTTGCATTTACACCCACTGCATTGGTAACTTCAATCGTTTTACTTGCTGATGCAGAACATCCTTCCGGGCTTACAAATGTATAGGTAATAGTATGTGTACCTAATCCTGCAACCGATGGCGTAAATACTCCGTTGCTCACACCTGGACCTGCATACGTACCACCTGCTGGAGTTCCACCAGTTAATTGTAATGGAGTAGCATTAGGGTTTATTGCGTTAAAATCTGCTAAGGTAACTGTTGGTGCTGGCGCAAATGTAATCACTACCGAATCGCTTCTTCTGCTACATAAACCGTTTGGCGCAGTAATATCGCAATAGTAAGTACCCGATTGAGTTACTTGTATTGCTCTAGTAGTGGCACCTGTACTCCAAGAATAAACTCCAGATGCTTGTGAAGCAGTAAGAGTGATTGTATTTCCTTCGCATGGTAATACGTTGTTTTTATTGATGCCTCTCACAGGATTTGCTAAAGTAACTACATATCCATCTTTTAATTGCGTTTTACCATCTACAACTAAAGTAACTCTAAATCTACCAGAGGTATTATAGGTAACAGTTGGGTTTGCATCTGTAGAACTTGCCGGAGTACCTCCTGCAAAAGTCCATTGAAAACTACTTCCAGAAAAATTAGATTTGTTTGTAAATACTACACTTTCACCAGGGCAAACGTAGTTGTTATCTGCACTGAAATCAGGAATATCTGTATACGGGTTTACATGCGCCCACCAAGTTGCCCATGTGTTTATAACAGATCCTGCATATTCCTGTATGGTCCAAAATGTTGAATCATTTGTCGGGTCAATCACAGTATTGGTATAATCTCCCCAACGGTTACGTGTTCCGCCGAAATCTTTAAAGTATGTGTTCTCACCGTATTTAAATACGTACTCATCTCTAAATGTATTTATAGGGTCGGTGCTTTTTCTGAAAGAATAAGCACCCGATGCGTATTGTGTTGGTGCAAAACTAGCATACCCTAACAAAACATCATTTTTCTTATTTACGGCAATACTAGGGAACGAGTAAAATCTTTGACCTGTTGGATCTTCAATAATATTTCTTTGTTGAACATTTCCTAAGGTATCAAATTGCCACCATTGTACACCACTTCTAGTGGCGCCACTTAATGGCAAAAATACTGAATGCACTGCCCAAACTTTCCCATCTCTTACCACTACATGGCGCATACGATGGTCGTTTGTTGCAATTAAACTTGTAACTCCTAATTGAGGTGCGAAATTAGTATTGTTTGCGCCAGAACTTGCCCAAGTATTATTTGTTTGAATGGTTGTAGGTGCTGATAATACTGGCGTTGTAGCAGTACCACTTAAGGTTCTCATGGTTAGTGTTCCTTTGCCGGAACTGTTCCCACTTGCTACTCGCATTAAAAACATTTTACTTGTTGAGTTATCATAATGTATAGACGGGCAAACAATCGCAGTAGACTCGTTGGTGATTTCAAATTTTGTAAATACACCTGCGCCATTATTATAAACATCTGCTTTATCCCAAACATAAATTTGATGTGAGGTTGCTGTAGAGCCTGCCATCGAAAATAAATTCATTTGTACGGTAATCCATCTGTCATTAAAACCGATGCTAGGATAATCTACCCATTTAGTATTAGTGGCATCTACATCAATTTTATATAAGTTCCAGCCTTGAGTTGGGTCTGATGTTTTAGATACCGCTAATAATGTACTTGAACTATTTGATTGTGGTTCTGCAGATGAACAGAATAACCAGCGATTTGAAAAATGATCGTACAAAATCTTTGGATCGTAAGTAGAAGTGATGCCTCCTAATGGTGCCCAAAAAGAATTTAAGGTAACAGTGCTCAAAGTTGCTCCGCTACGGTCTTGTATCCGAACTTGTGTGTTCAAGGTAACCATAATGTGGTTAGGACCAACAGCACCGTTTACATCTGGTGGAATAGAGGTACTGTTATCATTTAAGCCATTAAAATTGTTGATTGGCCCTGGAGATGCAATACCTGAGCTAGTTCTATTTGCATCTGTATATTTCCCGAAAGGATCCATTTTAACATTGCTTAGGTCGGCATCCATTTCCGGAATCTCCCTCGCTTTTTTATTGCCAATAAACTGAATTGGCTTTGTTGACGGTTTGTTGTAGGCTTCAACCAATGCAATTTGCATAAAGTTTACTTCCTTTTTTACATCCGCTATACCTTGCAGGCTTGTAACACCAGCCTCTTGTGCATCTGCTTGTGTAAAAACTGAGATTACAGAGAATAGCAGAAGTGTTCTTTTAAAGAGTAAATTTATATTCATAAATAATTAGTTTTCAATAGAAGATTAAAAATACAAAAAATCTTGATTATTGAATTCAGATATAAGATTTTATTACCTTTGAACATGAAAAAAACTCGTTTTACAGCTTATTTTTGTCTGTTTTATGTCATTTTTACGCTTAGCCTTCAATCATGCAAGGTTAAAATCGCCGAGGCTCCTATGCCAACAAAAATAGTAGCAACGCAAATAAATAGGCCACTTTCAACCATCAATATTCCTATTAGCATATCTATACAAGAATTAGAAAATGCCATCAATAAACAATTTAATGGCTTGCTTTATAATGATGACTCTTATGAAAACAACGATCAGGATAACTTAATTGTAAAGGTTAAAAAAATTGATGCTTTTAAACTTTCTGCATCGGGCGATAACATTAAAATTGCTGCACCTTTAGAAGTATATGTAAGTGGGCGTTTAAAACAAGATTTGTTTAGTTTATTTGATCAAGATTTTGGAATTGATAAAAATAAAGAAGCCACTTTTAAACTTAATGTTGTTATTAACACTAAAATTAATGTCAATCAAGATTGGGATATCATCACAAAATCTGAAGCAGGATTTCAATGGAGGGAAAAACCCTACTTAGAACTCGGCCCTGTTAAAATTCCGATAGGCAGTATTATTGAAACGATTGTGAATAATCAGATAACAGACATCAATAAAAAATTAGATTTAGAAATTACTAAAAATATAAAAATTAAACCCGTTGCAACGCAACTATGGAATCAATTACAAGCACCCATTGTTGTGAGCGAACGTTACCAAACGTATCTAAAAATATTTCCAGAATTCATTTCAATGTCGAACGTAACAAGTGACGGAAAAAAAATAGATGTGAATTTAGGTTTTAGATCAGATATCAGTTTGGTTGCTGGAACAAAGCCTGACCCCGTTGAGTTAAAGCCTTTGCCTAGGCTACAACAACAAACTCGAATTGATAGCACCTTTAATTTATACTTTGCGGCTACCTTAAATTATGCATATGCAACTCAATTGGCTAAAGAACAATTTGTGGGTAAAACTTTAAAATTTGATAACGAAACACAGGTAATAACCATCAACGATTTAAATTTCTTTAACAACGGAAATAAGTTGGGTATGATGATTAATCTTGACGGATATTTTAGGAGTGGCTTTTTCAAAAAAAAATTCAAGGGAACTTTGTATGCACTAGGGACTCCTGTTTACAATGATAGCACACAAATTTTAAGTATTAAGGATTTTGATTTTGATATAAAATCTAAAGATGCATTAATTGGTACAGCGGAATGGCTACTAAAAGGCAGTTTCAGAAAAACTATTCAAGCAAAACTGCAATACTCTATGAAAGAAGAAATAGAGAAAGCTGTAAAAACAGCGGACGATGCCTTAAAGAATGCTAAAATTCCGAACATCAAATTAAACGGAGAAATTGAAAAAATTTCGCCATATGGCATTTCAATTTCCCAACAAGGCTTGCAAGTAATTATACAATCAACAGGTACTTTAAAAGTAATGATCAATAAACTTTAATATCAAAAAATGAATAAATCAGTAGATCATGAAACTTCAGGGCCTTTAGAACAACATTTTGGGATTCTGATGAGGAGTTGTTTAAAATTGTATTACTTTTAAAAAAAATTAAACTATGGATCGTTACTTCGGAATACTGGGAATTATATTGATTTTGGGGCTATCATTTTTAATGTCGAAT
>JBILKW010000205.1:0-3540 GCA_044376465.1 Sphingobacteriales bacterium
TTTTAGTACTAATTCCCAAACAAAGGGGTGGCATTTAATGAAATACAACAATGCTATTTTAGGTTTTGCAAAACTAATGGGTAATAGAATGAACAATGCTTACCCAAAAGAATGGCGAATTCGATCGGAAGAAAAGTAATACTATCTAATTTTTCATTAGTGATTCAATAATACTTTCTACGCTTACGTTTTCGGCCTCTGCTTTGTAATTTCTTACAATTCTATGTCGTAATATAGGGAGAGCCACTGCATTTACATCTTCAATATCTGGCGAATACTTGCCCTTAATAGCAGCATGGCATTTAGCACCTAACACAAGGTATTGCGAGGCTCTCGGGCCTGCTCCCCAGCTTAGGTAATCGTTTACGACTTTAGTTGCTTCTTTTCTCCCAGGGCGTGTTTTTGCACTTAAATTTACTGCGTATTCTAAAACAGTGTCTGTAACCGGTAAGTCGCGAATTACTTTTTGGAAATTCAAAATCTGCTCTTGGTTCAATATTTTTTTTAACTCGACCTTACGATTAGCTGTAGTATTTTTTACGATTTGTATTTCTTCGGTTATACTCGGATAGCCTAAAGAAACATTGAACATAAATCGATCGAGTTGGGCTTCAGGTAGTGGATAAGTTCCTTCTTGCTCAATTGGATTTTGGGTAGCCAATACAAAAAATGGTTTAGGTAATTCGTGGTGTACACCCGCTGCCGTAACCGATTTTTCTTGCATTGCTTCTAACAATGCCGCTTGTGTTTTTGGTGGAGTTCTATTAATCTCATCGGCCAAAATAATATTAGAAAATATTGGCCCTTTTATAAATTTAAAATGACGTTGCTCATCAAGTATCTCCGCTCCTGTAATGTCTGAAGGCATTAGATCTGGAGTAAACTGAATTCTGTTACTAGAAAGATCTAACACATTACCCACCGTTTGCACCAACAAGGTTTTTGCTAAACCTGGCACACCAACTAATAAGCAATGTCCATTGCTAAATATTGAAATCAATACTGCTTCTACAATTTCATCCTGACCAATAATTACTTTCGCAATTTCGGTTCTTATTTCTTTGTATACTGATGACAGTGCATCAATCGCTTCAACTTCCGATTTATACATAATTTTATTTAGAACGGTTTACGGTTTCTTTAATCCATGGTTGTAACTTTTCACAAGTAGCAAACTCTTCGTTTATTTTCACATACGTTTGCTTTCTTCTCTTGCTAAACCACTCTTCCATAACTTTATTTTGCTTGCTTTGCAAAGCAGCTTGTTGTATTTTTTGATAATCGTCTTTTAAATTAGCTTGATGGGGTTCTGTTTTCGAAATAAAGTTTATTATTCTATATGCAGTTTCACCAGTTGGGGTTTTGTATTGCGTTGGTGGTGCAATTTCCAACTCCTTCATGTTTTCTATTTGAAAATAAATGGCAGGCTCTACTTGGTCTGATGGAATTTTTGTACTTCCATCTTGTGGGTTTAACATCAAACCTGAATTATTTTTTGTTGCATCATCATCCGAAAATTTTTGAGCTGCATCTGCAAATGTAATTTCCTTAGTAAGAATTAAATTATACACACTATCTAATATTTTTTTTGCGTTTAATAAATCTTGGTAATCAAACGTGGGCTTTATTAATATATGTCTAACATTTACCTGTTCACCTCTTCGTTCTATTAATTGCACGATATGAAATCCGAATTCTGTTTCTACAACAGATGATAATTCGCCGGGGCGTAATTTAAATGCCACTTGTTCAAATGCTTTTACCAATTCGCCTCTGCCAACGAAACCTAGCTCTCCACCACTTTTAGCAGAACCATCTTGTGAGTATAAAATTGCCAAAGTAGAGAAATCTTCCCCCTTCGCAACTCGCTCTCTCAAAGATTCTAACTTGTCTTTTGCTTCTTGTTTTGCTTTCGCACTAATCGCCGGCTTTTTGGTTATTACACCTACTTGCACTTCTTTATTAAAAAAAGGCAAGCTATCTCTTGGAATAGTTTCGTAGAATTTTTTTATTTCATTTGGAGTTACATTTACAGTTCTCGTAATTTCTTGCTGCATATTTTGCGCCATAATTACTGCACGTACATCTTCTCTCAACTCTGCTTTAAATTCTAAAATTGATTTGCCGATAAATTGTTCTAATTTTTCTGCAGAACCAATTTGACTAATAAAGTATTTAATACGTCTGTTTAGCTCATCTTCAACTTGTTGCTCACTGATCTCCAAACTATCAATCATTGCTTGGTTTTGCAACATTTTTTGTGTTAGCAAGGCTTCAATTATCTGACATTTTAAGGCCCCGTCATCTTTATACCCTTGTGCTAAATATTGTGAATATTGCCCATCAACATCAGAGGTAAGTATAATACTCTCTCCTAACACTGCAACAATTTTATCTATTGGTTTTGGTTGTGCAAAGCTATGCAAAGCTGCCATTACTCCCAATATCATCAATAAAACTATTTTCTTAATCATTCTATTCTTCTTTGTATAATTCAATATCATTTTCATTTCTTGCCTTCTGGTAAACATCGTTTTCCATTTTATTAATCAACTCCACTTTACGTTTATTTATAATGATGTTTTTTATATTATCAATTTCAAACTCTAATGGCGAAACTTCCTCTTTATACATAAAGTCTTTAATCTTCACAAGATAAACGAATTCTTGGTCACTAAAGTTTATGTAATTGTTTTTTTGCAGTATCGAAGTTTCCGAAAAACGATTTAAAGGTATTCCCTTCGTTAACTCATCCAAATAAATCCAATTGGTATCCACCAAATTGTAATTAGGCGAAAACTGCATACAATATGTCTCTAGTTCGTTTCGATCTTTCTCTTTAGAAGAGTTGAACCATCTTTTTGCATTTTCGATCTTTAAAGCGTTTTTAGGTATAACAGCATAACTCGCTTTAATAATCGATTGCTTCAATTCAAAGTTATTGCTATTTTCCTTATAGTAATTTTTTATTTGTAAGGGTGTTACCGTTGTATCTAAGTTTTGCGCAATTAATTGTTGCTCGTAAGAGTATATAATTAAAGATTGCCTGTACGTTTCTAGCTGAGCCTCCAAAGCTTCTTTATCCATCTCTACATTATCACTTGCTTGCTTTAATATTACAGATTGCCTGATCCAATTTTCAACATACGATTGTACAAGCAAAATACTGTCACCTGAGCTTGTGCCTTTCGGAACGATCCCTTCTACATCACTAGGATACAAATACAAATCAAATACTCGCGCAATGGGTTTCTCTTTACTTGTAAATACTTTTTTAATGTATTGGCAAGAACTGAAGCTTAGGAGTATAATAATTAAGTAAATAGTATTTCTCATAGAAAACAAAGGGCTCCTAAGAGCCCTTATTTTATTTAGATATTAATGATTTAAATACAGGATCATTTACTGCAACGGGGTATTTCTTACGTAAATTATCGAGCCAATTTTTTTCTAAATACGTTTGGTAATCAGCGGTTGCTGCACCACGTACTTCTGAAAATTGTTTTGGCTGTGCTTTCATTTTTTCTTTTACCGAAACAA
>JBILKW010000065.1:0-11073 GCA_044376465.1 Sphingobacteriales bacterium
ATTACAGTGCAAAAGCAATTAAAGCAATGAAAATTGAACAACCAAAAGTGTTGAATTTATTTGCTTACACGGGTGGGGCATCTTTAGCAGCAAAAGCTGCTGGTGCAGATGTTACACATGTTGACTCAATAAAACAAGTGGTTTCTTGGGCGAATGAAAACCAAGAACTATCGGGCTTAAAGGATATTCGTTGGGTAGTGGAAGATGCCTTGAAATTTGTAAAACGAGAAGTAAAGCGAGGTAAAAAATACAACGGTATCATATTAGACCCTCCGGCATATGGCCACGGTCCAAATGGAGAGAAATGGAAATTAGAAGAGAGTATCAACGAAATAATGAAAGACGTTGCAGCTTTGTCTGACGATAAAAATTTCTTCATGATTTTAAATACCTACTCATTGGGATTTTCTTCATTAATTGTAGAGAACCTTATTAACACATCATTTAGAAGTACAAAAAATTTAGAAATTGGTGAGCTTTATTTACAAGCTACCAAAGGTTCTAAATTACCTTTAGGTGTTTTCGGAAAAGTAAACTATTAATTAATGAGCAATTATATTTCGGCGGAGAAATTAGGACATCAATTTCACGATCGCTGGTTATTTAAAGATTTGAATTTTGGCGTAAATGCTGGTCAGCGTATTGCTCTAGTAGGTGTTAACGGCGCTGGTAAAAGTACCTTGATGAATATTATTGCGGCTTCATTAGATCCATCAGAAGGAAAACTAATAAGAAACAAAAGTATACGCATTGGGCATTTGGAACAAGACCCCGTACCTACCTTAACTTGCAGCATAAGTGATTATCTTTTTTCAGACGATCATCCTGCATTGAGTTTAATTAAACGATACGAAGAGTTGCTCGAAAACCCAGAAGGCAAAGACGATGAGATTAATTTACTTACCGATGAGCTTAGTGCTGCCGATGCTTGGGAATACGAACATAAAATAAAACAGATTTTAGGAACCTTAGGTGTTCATCATTTAAAGCAAGCTATAAACACATTATCTGGCGGACAAAAAAAACGTATTGCTTTAGCCAAATTATTAATCGAAGATCCAGATTTATACATATTAGATGAGCCTACCAACCATTTAGATATTGATACTATTGAATGGCTGGAAGAGTACCTAAATAAAGGGAACAAAACTTTAATTATGGTTACACACGACCGATATTTTTTAGATAATGTGTGTAATGAAATTATGGAAATTGATAGAGGAAGTGTTTTTCAATACAAAGGAAACTACTCTTATTATTTAGAGAAAAAATCGGAGCGTGAGGAAATGGATAAGGCTTCGTTTGAGAAGAATAAAAATTTGTGGAGAAAGGAATTAGAGTGGATGCGTAGGCAACCAAAAGCACGTACTACAAAATCTAAAGCACGTATAGATGCCTTTGGAGTGCTGGATGATAAAACGAAAGAATTACGACCTAACCAAGAAGTAGAGCTCAGTATAAAAATGAGTAACCAAGGAAATAAAATTCTGGAGTTGCATCACATCGGTAAATCATACGAAGAAAAAAACATCATCAACGATTTTTCGTATGTATTTAAGAAAAAAGACAGAGTAGGTGTGGCCGGAAAAAATGGTTCTGGAAAATCAACATTTTTACAGCTAATAACTGAACAAGTTAAACCAGACAAAGGCAAAGTTGTAGTTGGAGAGAGTACTGTTTACGGGTATTACAGGCAAGATGGTTTGGCGTTTGATGAAAGTAAAAAAGTGATAGATATTGTTAGAGAAGTAGCAGATCACATCATAATGGCAGATGGAAAACAATTAAGTGCATCGCAATTGCTTACTAAATTTTTATTTCCACCGCAAAAACAAAACGACAAAGTTTCTAAATTAAGTGGTGGCGAACGCAAGCGATTACAATTGATGCGAGTGTTAATGCTCAATCCTAATTTCTTAATTTTAGATGAGCCTACCAACGATTTAGACATCGATACCTTAAATATTTTAGAAGATTTTTTGATGGCATTTCCAGGTTGTTTAGTACTGGTATCTCACGATAGGTATTTGGTAGATAAACTAACCGATCATTTATTTATTTTCGAAGGCAATGGGTATGTTCGCACCTATAATGGTAATTACACCGATTACCGAGTAGAAAAAGAAGAGGAAGAAGAATTAGAAAAAGCGAAATTAAAAGCAGAAAAAAATCAGGCTAAACAAGTTGCACAAAATACACCAGTTATAAAAAAACGAAGCTTTAAAGAGCAGAAAGAATTAGATGAGCTTGAAGAAAGTATTAAGAAATTAGAAAATAGAAAAGCGGAAATTAATTCCTTGTTAGTAAGCATAACTAATGTTGATGAAATCATCGCTCTATCCAAAGAATTAGAAGAGGTACAAGCTAATTTAGATGAGAATGAATTACGCTGGTTGGAATTATCGAATTAACCATCGATATTCCTTCCGCTTTCTCTGCGCCTCTGTCTCCTCTGCGCCTCTGCGCAAAAAAAAGCGCCACCCGGTTTCCCGAATAACGCTTACGGCTATTTTAAATATTGTAAAAAAACTAATCTACATTATCATGCAAAAACGGATTGTTAGGACGAATTTGTGGCACACCGTTCTCCTCATTTACAGTATAACGTGATAATTGAGATTCTGACGAATGAGGTGTAGCATCCATTGATTGTTTTTTACGCAAGTAAGCTGGCTCCTGCTCTAAATCGTTTACCCCATTTGGAGTTCTTAGACGCATGCTCAATTCTTTGAGTCGGTTAATGCGTTCTTTATTTTTCCTCATCTGCTCGTCTAACTCCTCATTCTCTATACTCTCTTGAGGCGATTTATTAATTACTTTAAATTCAACATCTTCTTTGTCAAGTAATCTAAAAGGCTCCTGCTCTATTTTCTCTTCTATTTTCAGTTCGGGTGCTGGAATAAAATCGAATAAATTGACCTGTTTGGCAGCTGCGGGCGCTTCTTTTTTCACATCTTCTTTTATAAATGTGCTAAGTTCCGATTCTTCTACAATATGTTTCTTCAAAATCATGGCCGGTGCTTTTTTAACAGCAGCCGATTCTTCGATCACTTCTTCAGATGTTTGTACCTCTACAATTTCGTTTTGTATTTCATAACTTACTTCTTCTTCTATCAATTCAGATTTTAACGTAAGCATCTGCTCTAATGTATTTACAGCAGGTACTACTTCATCGTCTTCAATCGTAATGTTTAAATTAGGAATGTTATTTTCTATAGTTGATTTATTCTCTATTGATAATGGTATTACCTTTTTCTCTGAACCGGGAACCGCTTTAGAGAAACGCTCTTCCTTTGTTTGGAATCCTGTAGCAATAAGGGTTACACTTATTTTATCACCTAAAGTTTCGTCGTAGCAATTACCCCAAATAATATCGGCAGTTAAGCCTGCTTGGTTTTGTATGTAATCTGTAATTTCCGAAACTTCATCCATCAATACTTCTTTCTCTCCAGAAGTAATGTTTAATAAAATATAACGTGCACCTTCAATATCATTATCATTCAATAATGGAGAAGCTAAAGCACTTTGCACTGCTTTAAATGCACGACCTTCACCTTCTGCCGATGCCGATCCCATTATTGCCACACCACTACTTTGCATCACGGTTTTCACATCTTCAAAATCAACGTTTATGTAACCAGGTACAGTTATAATTTCTGCAATTCCTTTTGCAGCGGTGGTTAAAATATTATCTGCTTCGGCAAATGCATTTGACAAGGTAAGGTTACCATACATCTCCCGTAATTTATCATTAGAAATTACTAATAATGTATCTACATGTTTTTTAAATGCCTCCAAACCTTCATCAGCTTGTTGCTTTCTTCTCTTTCCTTCAAAATTAAAAGGCGTAGTAACAATACCTACAGTTAAGATGCCTAGTTCTCTTGCAGCCTGTGCGATTATAGGACTCGCACCTGTACCAGTACCACCACCCATACCTGCAGTTATAAAAATCATTTTGGTAGTTGCACCCAATAATTCTTTTACATCATCTATAGATTCTATGGCCGAGTTTTTTCCAACCTCTGGCATAGAACCCGCTCCTCTACCTTCGGTAAGGCTTGCGCCTAACTGAACTTTATTTGGTATGGGGCTTAATTCCAATGCTTGTGCATCTGTATTACAGATGATGAAATCTACTCCTACGATCCCTTGATTGTACATGTGGTTTACTGCGTTACCGCCGCCGCCACCAACACCAATTACTTTTATAATTGATGATTTGTCTTTCAGCATCTCGAATTTCATATGTTCTTGTTTTATGTTTCTTACTTTGTAAATCCTTTATCGTCTATATCTTCAATATCTTTCAAAAAGAATTTTTCTCCTTTTGTTAAAATACTTTTCATGAAAGATTTACCTTGATTTTTTTCTCTCTCTACTTTCGTCTCTTTCTCTACTACTAACTTCGTACCTTTTCTTTGCTCTTTCTCTTTTTGCATTTCTAAATATTGCAAGCCTTTTATCACCAATCCAATACCTGTACTGTACATTGGACTCTTAATATCATCGACATTGGATTTAGCTAAATGTTCATTCGGATATCCAATACGCGCATCAATACCAGTAATGTATTCTACTAATTGTGTAATGTGTTTTAATTGGGCACCTCCGCCTGTTACTACAATTCCTGCACCAGCTCTAATTTTTTTCTCAAAACCTGATGCTTGTATTTCATACTTAACTTGCTCTAAAATTTCTTCCATACGAGCTTGTATAATGTATGCAAGATTCTTCACCGAAACTTCTTTAGGTTCTCTTCCTTTTAAGCCTTGTATTGAAATCACTTCTTCATCTTTGTTTTCATCTGCCAATGCCGATCCGAATTTTATTTTCAATGCTTCGGCTGTATTTTTCATTACCGCGCAACCTTCTCTAATATCTTCGGTAATGCTATTACCTCCGAAAGGTATTACAGCGGTATGTCTAATAATTCCTTCGTAAAAAATTGCAATGTCAGAAGTTCCACCACCAATATCAACCAATACTACGCCCGCTTCTTTTTCTTCATCACTCAATACTGCATCTGCAGAAGCTAATGGTTCTAACACCATATCGGTTGCAAATAAATTTGCACGATCAATACATTTAATAATATTGTTAGCAGCTGTAATTTGCCCTGTAATTACATGGAAATTTGCTTCTAATCTAATTCCCGACATCCCTATGGGCTCTAAAATTCCTTGCTCATTATCTACTGTAAATTCTTGTGGCAATACATGTATGATTTTTTCTCCAGGAGGCATTGCTAAACGGTACATGTCTTCAATTAAACGATCTACGTCTGCACGAGAAATTTCATCTTCAGTAGAATTTCTAACAATGATGCCTCGGTGCTGTAAACTTTTTATATGCTGACCAGCAATTCCCACCACAACCTCAGAAATATCGCAATTTGATTTTGCTGCTGCTTCTTCAATTGCCAACTTAATGCCTTTAATTGTTTTTTCAATATTAGTTACTACCCCGCGTGAAACACCTGCAGATTCTGCCTTCCCCATTCCTAATACCTGAATTTTTCCATGCTCTGTACGTAAGCCAACTATCGCACAAATTTTTGTCGTTCCAATGTCTAGCCCAACTACGATATCCGAATTTTCCATATTTATAATTTTTTATCTTCTATTTTATTTAATACAGAATCTGTATTTACTTTTAAGCTATCGTTTAAAGTAATGACCGGTAATTCTGCCTTATCTCTTCTACTACATACCAATTGCCCTTTGAATTTAACATTAATAGTATGGTATGTTTGCCATCCTACTTTTGGCATTGCCTTTTGGTAAAACACCAATAGGTTTTCAAACTTTTCATTTGCATTACTGGTATCACCAAAAATAATTTTATGATCTCCCAGTCTTGGAATTAACACAATGTCTTGGTTTGGCTCAATATAAATTTGTTCTATTTGCGCATTCCAAAATTTATCTGCCCGTATTACGTTACCTAAGTAAAATAATGTACGAGCTAATGCTGTGCTAATACTATCATTTATTCCATTATACTGTTCTTTTATACTTCCATTTGCAACTAAAACGTTTGCGGAGTATAAACTCGATAATGGCATCTTCCCTCCTTTTTCATCAATATAGTAGCTTTGTTGTACCTCGTTCATTATCCTCAACATTGGTTTACGTTGCACAATGTTTACCTGTAGTTTCCCTTTTATATCTATGAACACATCTGCATCGTCCACATATTTATTCAACTTCAACAATCGTTCTAACAAGCTAACTGGAATTCTATGAATAGGAGTACCTATTAGAGAATCGCCAGGGGAGAATAAAATTTTTAGTACATCTTGTTTATTGATGAAATAATTTTCATCTTCTCTGTTAATATTAATTTCAATCTTTTTACAAAGAACGCTTTGCTGCCGAACCTCGGTAAATGCTAAGGATACTAGCGTTGCACTTAAACCTATGACCCATAAGGAAACAATACCTATTAGTTTCCAATTGATCTTTTTCATTTCGATAACATTTGTCGGAGGGGTTCAACTAAAGTGTCGATATCTCCAGCTCCAACGGTTAACAATACTTCAATTTTTTTATCACTCAATACCGAAACTAATTCTTGTTTCGTACACATCATTTTATCTTTCAGATCTATATTTTTAAATATCATTTCAGAGCTTACTCCATCTATAGGCAATTCACGTGCAGGGTAAATTCCTAACAAGATCAATTCATCACAATTGCTTAATACCTCAGAAAAACCTTCTGCAAAGTCTCTTGTTCTCGAATATAAATGTGGCTGAAAAACAGTCGTTAATTTTTTGCTCGGGTATAATTGGCGAACAGAATTTAAACATGCTCGTAATTCCTCCGGATGGTGAGCATAATCATCAATAAATACATGCTCCTCATTTTTCAATATATATTCAAATCTTCTTTTTACTCCTTTAAAACTTTTCATAGCAGCTTTAATTTTATCGTCGGATATTCCTAATTGAATTCCTACAATAACAGCAGCAGTTGCATTCTCTACATTGTGAAAACCTGCAATGCCAAGCTCTATATTTTTTATTTCTTTCGTACCATTTTTAAAATCGAAAATAAATGTTCCATTGTCAATTCTAATATTATGTGCAGTGTAATCTGCACTGCTAGAATTTAAGCCGTAGGTAATTCCATCTCTTTTTACGGGTAACAGATACTTGTAAATCAATTTACCCGAACGTTTTACTTGAGAAGCAAATAATCTGAACGATTCTTCGATATGATTTTTATCACCGTAAATGTCTAAATGATCGGCATCCATAGAAGTTACAATGGCAATGTCTGGATGAAGCGTTAAAAACGAACGATCAAATTCATCGGCCTCCACCACCATCACATCGTTATCACCAAACAAAACGTTAGAATTATAATTGCTTGCTATGCCACCTAAAAATGCAGAGCAATCGTATCCAGAATCTTTCAACAGATGAGCAATTATAGACGCAGTAGTTGTTTTACCATGTGTACCTGCAACGGCAATGGTAAACGATCCTTCAGAAATAATTCCTAATACTTGCGAACGTTTACGCAACACAAAATCATAATTCGAAAAGAAATTAAAAATAGCACTGTCTTTCGGAATCGCAGGAGTAAAAATTACGAGTGTACTCGGATCGTGCACTAAAAATTCTGAATGAATTTCAGACACATCGTCGGTAAACGTGATACGTATTCCTTCTGCTTCCAATTCTGCAGTTAATTTCGTAGGAGTACGATCATATCCTGCCACCACACAACCACGCTTATTGAAGTAACGTGCAAGCCCACTCATACCGATGCCGCCGATACCAATCAAATAAACCCTATGGATGTGTTCTAATTTCATTTTATCTTTTTACCAACTTCAACACCTCGTCTGCAATTATTTCTGCCGCATGTGGCATCGCTAATTTTTTAATTTCTGCAGATAATCTTCCAAGTTGTTCTTTTTCTTGTAATAATTTTAATGCCTTGGGTATTAATTCTTGTTTTGCATTTACATCTTTTATTAGCACCGCTGCATCGTATTTTACCAATGCCATTGCGTTCTTAGTTTGGTGATCCTCAGCTACATTAGGCGATGGAACTAGTATCACGGGTTTACCTACTAAACACAATTCGGAAATGGTTCCAGCACCTGCTCTTGCAATAATTAAGTCTGCAACAGCATATGCCATATCCATACTACTAATAAACTCAAATATCTTGACTCCTTCGCTGAATTTTTCTTTAGCATTTTCAACAAATGTGGAATAGTACGAACGTCCGGTTTGCCAAATTAACTGAACATCTGAGGCATTTATTTCATCCACACAATTGATCACGCTGTCATTTAGTGTTTTTGCACCTAAACTGCCTCCTGTAATCAATATTGTTTTTTTTGCAGCATCCAATCCAAAATGTTGAAGTGCCTGCTCTCTCAACCCATTTATTTCCAGTAACTCTGCACGAACTGGATTGCCCGTATACATTAATGTTTCTTTTGGGAAAAACTGATCCATCCCTTCATACGCTACACAAATTTTACTTGCCTTTTTTGCAAGTAATTTATTCGTAATTCCCGGATACGAATTTTGCTCTTGTATTACATACGGAATATTTTGTAAAGAGGCCATATATAAGAGGGGGCCTGAAGCGTAACCTCCTACGCCAACCGCAACATCAGCGTTAAATTTTTTTAATATTGAAAACGATTTCCATAAACTTTTTAATAAGCGAATAGGAAATTTTAAGTTATCTACACTTAACTTTCTTTGTAATCCTTTTATATCTAATCCAATAATTTCATAGCCAGCCATTGGCACCTTTTCCATTTCAATTTTACCCAATGCCCCTACAAAAAGAATTTCAGCATCTGCATGTTTCTCCTTTATTGCATTGGCTATTGCAATTGCTGGAAATACATGTCCTCCAGTTCCTCCTCCAGAAATAATTATTTTAGGCGGCCTCATTTGCTTTTTCCTCTTTTTCCATTTCTTCAATATTTCTACTAATACTTAGTACAATACCAAATGCAATACTTGTAAATAATATAGACGTTCCTCCCATGCTTACCAATGGCAATGGAACTCCTGTTACAGGCATTAAATTTACGGCTACCGCCATGTTTGCAAAGGCTTGTATTACCAAGCTAAAACTCAATCCACAAGCTAATAATGCACCAAATGCCTTGGGTGCTTTTGTTATTATTTTTATGGATCGGTACAAGAAGAATAAATAGGCTAATATTACCATTGCAGCCCCGATTAATCCATATTCTTCTATTATAATTGAGAAAATAAAATCAGAATAAGGGTGAGGTAAATAATTGCGTTGACTACTGTTTCCAGGGCCCTTACCAAATATTCCCCCTGTTGCTATTGCAATTTTTGATTGATCGGACTGAAAACTTTTATCCGGATCTACTTGCTCTTTACTTATAAATGTATTAATCCTCGACTTGTATGTTTCTCTACGTGGACCAAAAAATATAACCACTAATAGTATTAAGCCTACTGCTATACACGATAGAAAAATTTGTTTGAAACTAATTCTGCCTATCAACATTATTAAGCAACTGGTACCAAAAAGCATTAAGGCAGTTGAGAAATTTGCCGGTGCTATTAATCCAATTACAAAACACACCGACAATAAAATTGGTAGAAATGATTTTTTAAAATCCTTTATATTTTCTTGTCGGCGAGATAATTCTCGTGCTAAAAACATAATGAGTGCAAGCTTTGCTAAATCCGATGATTGAAAGGTTTGCCCAGTAAATGGAATGGTAATCCATCTGCTCGCTTGGTTTATTTCATTTCCGAAAAGCAAAGTGTACAACAATAATGGAATAGAGATGAACAATAATATTTGCGATATACGCGAATAGTATCGATAGTCTATTAAGTGTGCAAACCACATTAATGCTAGACCCACTATCATTAATGATAAATGTTTAAATAAATAATATTCTGTATTGCCCGATTGGAATTTATAAGCCAATGTTCCCGTAGAACTGTACACTGCCAATAAAGAAACTAAGGATAAGAAGGCTACCACCATCCATATCCAAATATCTCCTTTTGTTTTACTTAATATCCAATTCATCTTTAAAATATTATAATTCTTTTACAGCTGCTTTAAATTGTTCTCCTCTGTCTTCGTAGTTTTTAAATAAATCAAAACTCGCACATGCTGGTGATAATAAAACGGTATCTCCTTTTTTAGCTAAATGAAAACTCACTTCAGCCGCTTCTCTAGCAGATGCTGTGTTTACGATAATGTCCACCACATCATCAAAAGCTTCGTGTATTTTTCCGTTATCTGTTCCTAAGCATACAATGGCACGAACTTTATCTTTCACTAAATTCTTCAAGATAGAGTAATCGTTTCCTTTATCTACTCCGCCAGCAATCCAAACAATTGGAGTTGTTACACTCTCTAATGCATACCAAGCAGAATTAACATTTGTAGCTTTGCTATCGTTAATAAATTCGATGTCTTGTATACGAGCTACGTGTTCTAAACGATGCTCTGCATTTTTAAAGTCAGAAAAACTTTCTTTCATAGACTCACTACGAATCTCTAAAAGTTTTGCTGCAATACCCGATGCCATCGAATTGTACAGGTTGTGTTTGCCTTGTAAAGCAAGTTCTTGAATAGTCATGTCGAATGTATTATTTAGTATGTGGATGTAAAATTTGTTTTCTTGTTGGTAAGCCCCTTCTTCAACTTTTTGTTGAATACTAAAAGGCAACATTTTTGATTTAGGATGATGGCGCTCTAAGCCTTTCATCGTTTCTTCATCGTCTAAACAGTAGATGAAATAATCATCTTCTGTTTGGTTTTGTGTAATTCTAAATTTAGAATCAACATAGTTTTCTAGTTTATACTCATATCGATCTAAATGATCTGGTGTAATGTTGCAGAGTATTGCAATGTCAGCTTTAAACTCATACATATCATCGAGCATAAAACTGCTCAATTCTAACACATAGCAGTCGAAAGTTTCGGTCGCCACTTGGTAAGCAAAACTATGCCCAATATTTCCTGCTAAGCCAACATTTACTCCTGCTTTTTTTAATAAATGATAAGTAAGCAAAGTGGTGGTAGTTTT
>JBILKW010000206.1:0-3505 GCA_044376465.1 Sphingobacteriales bacterium
ATGCCCATCCCCTTTGTATAACACCCTTCTGCCTCAGTTTTTTTCTCTAATTTTTCGTACAATTTAGCCAAATGATAATAGGATCCAACATAATCTTCATGTTCTTTCAACAATAATTCATAGTATTCTAAAGCCTTAAGGGCTTCATTACCATTGTTGTATTCCATTGCAATTGCGTATAACAAGAAGGGATCTTTAGGGTCTTCTGTACGCATTTCTAAAAGACGATTCAGTCTATTTGTATTCATTTTTAATCTTATCGATAATTAATTACTTTTGCAGAACTAAAAAAAACGCAATATGAAAATATTAGTCTGTATCAGCAATGTGCCAGATACCACTACAAAAGTAAGTTTCCATAACAATAATACAGAATTTAACACAAATGGTGTTCAATACATTTTAAATCCTTATGATGAAATTGCCCTTTCTAGAGCAATTGAATTAACAGAAGGAGGAAAAGGTACTACTACGGTAATAAATGTGGGATTAGTAGACACCGAGCCAACCATACGTAAAGCCTTGGCTATAGGCGCTGATGATGCAATACGAGTAAATGCAGCACCGAGTGATGCATACTTTGTATCAAAACAATTGGCCGAAGTGGCGAAAAATGGTGGATACGATCTAATTATGTGTGGCAGGGAATCGATTGATTATAATTCTGCGCAAGTACCTTCTATGCTTGCAGAAATGCTTGATATTCCATCGGTATCTATTATTAAAAAATTAGAATTAAACGGGAACGAAGCTCAAATAGATCGCGAGATTGAAGGAGGAAAAGAAGTTATAAACCTTTCAACTCCATTTGTTGTTAGTACAGCTGAAGGAGTTGCAGAGCCAAAAATTCCGAACATGAGAGGAATTATGAGCGCGCGTACCAAACCATTGCAAGTAGTGGAAGCTATTGCAGTGGAAAAAGTATCGGCATTTACTAGTTATGAAATGCCAGCTGCCAGAGGAAATGTAAAATTAATTGATGCTGAACATCCAGCAAAATTAGTAGAGGCATTAAATGCAGAAGCAAAAGTGATCTAATTATAAACATCTAAGAAATAACAGAAATGAGTGTATTAGTATACGTTGAAAATATTGAAGGAAAATTTAAGAAATCTACTTTTGAAGTAGTTTCATATGCGGCAGAAATTGCAAATATGATGGGCAGTAGTTTAACTGCTTTGTCTATTGGAAACGTGGATGCAGCACAATTAGCTGAGTTAGGAAAATATGGAGCAAAAACGGTATGGAGTGTAAATAATACACAACTATCATCATTTGTAAACCAAGCGTATGCATCTATCATTTCTAATGCTGCAAAAAAAGCAAACGCTACAGTAGTTGTAATGGGAAATAGTTTTACTGGTAAAGGTTTAGCACCAAGAGTAGCGGTAAAATTAACAGCAGGATTTGCAGATGCGGTAATTGAATTGCCAAGTATTAACGGCAATGTATTAACGGTAAAAAGAGGAGCGTTTTCTGGAAAAGCATTTGCAACGGTTGAGCTCACATCAAACGTAAAAGTGTTAACATTAAGTCCGAACGCTTATAAAGTAGTAGAGAAAAACGAAACTGCAACAGTTGAGAATTTAGAAGCAGATGCAGCAGCAACAGATTTCCGCACGATGGTAAAAGAAATTGTACGTGCTACAGATAAAGTAAGTTTGCCCGATGCAGAATTAGTAGTATCTGCAGGTAGAGGATTAAAAGGCCCAGAGAATTGGGGCATGGTAGAAGAATTGGCAAATTTATTAGGCGCAGCAACAGCATGCTCTAAACCGGTATCGGATTCGGGATGGAGACCACACTCTGAGCACGTTGGGCAAACAGGTATTGCGGTGGCACCGAATTTATACATTGCCATTGGTATTTCTGGAGCTATACAACATTTAGCTGGAGTAAGCTCGTCAAAAGTAATTGTAGTAATAAACAAAGATCCGGAAGCTCCGTTTTTTAAAGTTGCTGATTACGGAATTGTAGGTGACGCATTTGATGTAATACCTAAATTAATTGAAGCTGTAAAAGTGTTTAAAGCAAACGCATAATATATTTTAGCCATTGCAATGAAGAAGATTAAGTTAGATATCGTAGGCTTATCATACAGTCAAACACAATCGGGTGCATATGCATTGGTATTAGGAGAAGTGAGTGGACGCAGAAGGTTACCTATAATTATTGGAGGGTTTGAAGCGCAAGCCATTGCCATTGAAATTGAAAAAATGAGTCCGAGCCGACCACTCACCCACGACCTATTTAAATCTCTCACCTTACATTTTAATGTAGTTATTGAAGAGGTTATTATTTACAATTTGGTTGATGGTATTTTCTTTGCAAAATTAATTTGCAACGATGGTAAAAAAATTGCGGAGATTGATGCACGCACATCTGATGCAATTGCTTTAGCAGTACGTTACCAGTGTCCTATTTATACATACGAATTTATCTTAGCATCTGCAGGTATTATGATAGAAGGCTCTGATTTTGCTTTTCTAGAAAACATAGAACCAAGCGACGATTCTGAGCAAGTATCTATTGATAAGCCTGTAAAATCAGGCTATTCAAATTTCAGCGAAAAAGAACTCCGCGAAATGCTCGACAAAGCCTTGGCAGAAGAGAACTATGAAAAAGCCGCTCGCATCCGCGACGAACTTTCTAAAAGATAGTTAGTGTGCTAACGTGCTAGTGCGCTAATACAGCAGCATTAACAAATTAGCACGAAAATTAGCACACTAGCATACTATCACACTAGCACACTATCTACTCTTCTTCTTCGGATAATTTTCCTCATTCTCTGCTACCGTTTGTAAGTGATACTTAACTGGAGGCATGTTCTCATTTCGATGCTCCCACTTCTCAAAAAAATCCGAACCTTTCATTCCTAAAATTTCCAATAATTTAAGTAAACTTGTTAAATTTAAATCTTCCCCATTTTCCCAACGTTGATATACGGATCTGTTAATGCCATGGTCATTGGCAAAAAGTTCTGCACTGTTATATTTTAGCTCAAATCTCCTCCTTCTAATAATTGCTGAGAAATCATGAAGACGATCATCTTTTTTCTTTGCACTCATCGTTAACCAATACTAAATTTATATACATTTACGATTTAAAAATATATAATCATAAGTTATAAATTTAATTTGAACTTAATAAATATGCATTTATGCATGTTTATTCATAACATTTAATATCATATTCCCGCTCTTAATTATTTATAAACATGCGCTAAACACAACTAGTGTTCTTTAAAAGAATAAAATAGTTTGCATTTTATTTTTTACATTTAACTTATGAAAAGAATTACGCTCCTTCTTTTTCTATTTTTGTTGTGCAGCACCAAAGAAGGTATTGCATCAAATTCTTTGTACGATCCTCAGGTGTATACAACAAAACTTGATTCCGGCTTTCTTTCAACTGTACAAAAGGGGTATGAAATAGCGAGTAAGTTAACGATTGATGATGTAGGAAAAATAGCGACTATCGTATTATTCAATAATAATAAAAAATT
>JBILKW010000207.1:0-3433 GCA_044376465.1 Sphingobacteriales bacterium
AAGTTTTTCGTTTCTATTGCAGGATATCCTTTTTCATCTATCGTATCTTTTGTGTTTGCCTATTTAGTTTTTAAAGACAAATATGATGTTGTTCTATATGCAATAATTTCCGTTGCTATTTTAAATATCTTATTCTGGGTTCGAAATCCCTATGGCTTAGTTTGGCTAATTGTATTAATGGCTACACTCTTTTCTTTTTTCTATTTCAATTTAACCCAAGCCAAATATTATGCTGCCTTGAGCATTACTGCTTTTATATTTATAGATGCTTGGGTTTCTGCATGGCATATCTTATTCCTATCTATAAAAGATCCTAAGAAAGCTGGTGATGCTAAGAATTTACAAAGCTTTGCATTGTTGCCTGCCTTTTTCTGGGGATTGTTTTTTTGGTTGCAAGCAAGTTATTTTACGCTTCTATCAGTTCATCTTTATTTTCCACTTCCGCTCCCGTTCTTAGAATTAGGTATCCTACAAGTCCTGAGGTAATAGAGGCAAATAAAATAGCAAACTTACTAATGCTTTGCATTTCAGTTTCTGGGAAAGAAAGTAATGCAATAAATATCGACATGGTAAAACCAATGCCTCCTAAAAAGCCAGCACCTATTAATTGTTTCCAATTCGTACCAGTAGGTAAAGAGGATAGTTTTAATTTGATGCTTAGGTAAGCAAATGATACTATACCTATAACTTTACCAAATAACAAACCTCCTACAATTCCTATTCCTATTGGGTTTCGTAAGGCTTGCCATGATTCTGCACTAAATATAATATCGGTATTGGATAGTGCAAACAGCGGCATAATGAGGTACGATACTGGCTTGTTTAATATATGTTCTAGTTGCTCTAATGGCGACATGTTTTTTCCTTTGTTTGTCGGAATCATAAAGGCAAACAATACGCCTGCTATGGTAGCGTGTATGCCCGATTTGTAAATAAAATACCAGAGTAAAATACCAAAAGGCACATACATCATTATTGATTTTACTCTAGAAATATTGAGTAAATACAAAATGATTAATACGATTAAACTATAAAATAAATAATTAAACGCTAAGCTTTGAGTGTAAAAAAATGCTATTACTAAAATTGCACCTAAATCATCTACGATAGCTAGTGCAGTTAAAAATATTTTTAGTGATAGAGGAATTCGTTTTCCTAAAATAGATAGGATGGCAACTGCAAAGGCAATATCGGTTGCCATGGGTATGCCCCAACCGTTGGCACCTATTCCGCCATAATTAAACAATGCATAAATTGCTGCAGGTACAATCATTCCGCCTAATGCAGAAAGTATTGGTAAGCTCGATTTCTTAAAATCAGATAATTCACCTTCTATTAACTCTCGTTTTATTTCTAAGCCAACTAACAAAAAGAATATAGCCATGAGGCCATCGTTAATCCAGAAATGCAGATCATGCGTAAAAGTTAAATGACCAATTTGTATACCTAATACCGCAGTAAACAAATGATGAAAAGAGTCTTTTAAGGGTGAATTTACAAGCACCAATGCAATTATTACACATAACAATAGTATGTACCCCCCAGTTATTTTGGCAGCTAAAAACTCTTTAAACGGACGAAAAAATTGACCTATACGAATCATAATTCAATTATCCCTTTCCCTTGGCGTATTATTCTTGGTTCATCTGTGCTAAAATCTACTACTGTTGATGCTTCATTTCCGCCGTACCCTGCATCAATTACAATATCCACTAAATCTTGGTATTTCTCATGTATTAACTCGGGGTCTGTAGTGTATTCAATTACTTCATCATCATCATGTATAGAAGTGCTCACAATTGGATTGCCTAATTTCTGTACTATTAAACGCGCAATATTATGGTCGGGCACACGAATACCAACTGTTTTTTTAGCTGAATTCATCAACTTAGGTACCGAATTATTTGCTTTAAAAATAAAAGTAAATGGACCCGGTAAAGTTTGTTTTAATATTCTAAAAGTATGGTTGTCTATTGGTTTTATATAGTCCGATAAATGGCTTAAATCATAACAAACAAAGGAGAAGTTAGCTTTCTCGGGTTTAATGTTTCGAATTCGGCAGATTTTCTCAATTGCTCTTTGCTGCATAATGTCGCAGCCCATGCCATATACAGTATCTGTGGGGTAGATGATGATTCCACCTGATTTTAAGCAATCCACAATTTTGTCGATTTCTTTTTCGTTTGTATTCTCAGGATATACTTTAATAAGCATTCTCTAATATAGCTAAAATTAAAGAATGAGGAAGCTGATAAGGGCATTTAATAATACTAAAATCAACAAAGCGATGAAATATAAAATCAGAATGAACAATATTTTAATCAAGGTAAAAACGGCATTTTCTTCGTATACTTTTATTAATGATTTGTATAAATAAACAAACAAACCCGTTAAGGAAATTACAGTAATGTACACTTTCCAATCAATTGGTAACACATAGGAAATGAGTGAAAAAGTTAACATATACAAGTAAAAGAAGGAGTGGAGGTATACCGAGTGGTAAAAATGTTCTACATAAAAGAGTTTTTTCTTTCTAAAAAACACAGATAATATCAGCGCAAAAATGGGTAAAATTAAAAACATCATTTTAGGGATGTTCTTTCTAAACGTAGTGTTTATTTCTTTACTGAAGTCGAAATCATTTTGCTCTGCAATTAGAGTTTTTTTATTGAAATAACGTCTTATAAAGCCGTCACGCTGATCTTCAGGTAAAGAATCTTGTCGGGCTAAATATTGTTCTACGCTCGTATCGCTTACTGCTTCAAAACCTTGTTGTAGCTCAATATCACCTTTGTTAAATGCAATAGTATCTTTTATAGAATAAAGATTATTGGCAGTTGAGTCTATACTCGTACTATCAATTTTTATAGGATTATCTTTAGCTCGATTTGAGTTTGAATTTACACTCTGTACAATGAAAAATACAATGGTAATAAAAATGTATAATCGGAATGGATGTACGTACTTTGCTCGTTTGCCTGCATTATATTCGTTCGTTAATGAACCCGGATAAAATAATAAATATTTTAGACTGCTAAAAAACTTATCATCTAAGTGTAAATAATCAGTAATGAAATGGGTGAGTATATGCCTAAAACTTTCTCTAGGCTCGTAGTTAGGCTGACCACACTCAGCACAATAATGTCCCTTTACTTCTGTACCGCAGTTTAGACAATCTGTTTCTGAGCGCAGTTTCCTCGACATAGGTTAGTGTGCTAATTCGTAAATTCGCTAGTTCGTAAATTCGTTAGTTCGCTAATTCGTTAGTTCGTTAATTCGTAAATTCGCTAGTTCGTTAGTTCGCTAATTCGTTAGTTCGCTAATTCGAATTACTTCTTTTTTGTTTGGCGTTCTTTCTGCATTTCTTCTAATTTCTGCTGAAACTTAGATTTTTTTTGACTTTCTGGTTTCTTCTTGTTCTCTTGTATTTGCT
>JBILKW010000066.1:0-10866 GCA_044376465.1 Sphingobacteriales bacterium
GTATTATATTAAAAAATTATAAATCAATATGAACATGAAAAGAATCATTTCTCCCCTACTGCTAGTTTTTGCTATTGTAATGATGGCATCTTGTGTAGTACCTAAGAAGAAATTTTTAGCGATGCAACATGAAAGAGATTCATTGCAAAACGGCTTAAACATTGCAAATATCAAAATAGATAGTTTAACGAGTGCATTAGCATTTCACCGCGATACCATCAATAATTTACGCGCACAAGTAAAAAGCTTAGAGGAACGTTTAAAATTATTAACAGATCAAACCAATACCTTATCTGAAAACTACAAACAATTACGAGCGAATAGTACTGATGAAATTAAAAAGCTAATAAAAGAATTAGAAACAGCACAAGCTAATTTAGCAGCACGTGAGCGCAGACTACAAGAAGTAGAAGATGCCATGGCTCGCAGGGATGCTGCGGTAAAAGCATTGCGCGATAAATTGCAAAATGCATTATTAGGCTTCAACAAAAGCGGCTTATCTGTAAATGTAAAAGATGGTAAAGTTTACGTGTCGTTAACAGATAAATTATTGTTTAGCTCTGGAAGTATAGAAATTGATGAGCGTGGTAAAGAAGCATTAACAGAATTAGCAAAAGTATTACAAACACAAGCAGATATTAACATTTTGGTAGAAGGGCATACTGATAATATGAAGGTAACTAACCTTGGCCAAATAAAAGATAACTGGGATTTAAGTGTATTGCGTTCTACAGCGGTTGTAAGATTTTTAACAGAAAATCAGAAGTTAGATCCGAACAGAGTAACTGCATCTGGTAGAGGCGAAATTATGCCAGTAGAAAAATTAAACACTGCCGATGCAAGAAGTAGAAATCGCAGAATTGAAATTATATTAACACCAAAGTTAGATGTGTTGTATAATTTGTTGAATGAAGAGATTAAATAAATGTGCAAATTAGTAAATGTGCAAATGGGTGGCATCCATTTGCACATTTGCATATTTACGCATTTGGACATTTCTAAAAGGGACTCACGAAGTCTTTCAACTCAGGTAGTTCTTTATCTTTATCAGATACAAACAAAGCTTCCACTTTCCAATCGATGCCCAATGCTGGGTCGTTGTATAACACTCCTCCTTCCGAAGCTTTATCGTAATAGTTTGTACACTTGTAACAGAAAATGGTATTGTCTTCTAAGGTTGAAAAACCGTGCGCAAAACCTGGTGGTATAAAAAACTGAGTTTGATTATCGGCACTTAATTCTATTGCAAAATACTTACCGTAGGTAGCAGAATTTTTGCGGATGTCCAATGCAACATCTAACACTCTGCCTTGTAATACTCTTACTAACTTACCTTGCTCGTGTGGTGCCTTCTGAAAATGCAGTCCTCTAATGGTTCCTCTTTGCGATAAAGACTGGTTATCTTGCACAAAATTTAAATCGAGATTTAATTTTCTGAAAATATCTTCTCTAAAACTTTCAAAAAAATATCCTCGCTCATCTCTCCAAATTTTAGGTTGTAATATCAACAATCCTTCAATTTCTGTTTTAGTAATTTCCATTATTCTATTATATCTAAAATGGTTCTAAACGCTACAAATTTATTCGCATATCTATTTTCAACATCTGCTCGTAAGGCAGGTGCATGCACAATTTGGTATTCATTTAATTTTTCATGCGACTCGCAATAATACTGAAATGAATACGTATGTCCATCTTGTCGGGGTTCTTTCAATCGCATAATTTTATGCATTGCAAAACATCCCGTATTCATTACCTCCGGCACATGCACTTCGCGCATCCATTGTATCCAATCTTCGTGGATATCGTCGCCTACATTTACTGTTACACTGTATAGAACCATATATTGAATTGTGAATTGTGAATTGTAAATTGTTAATGAGTTGCTAGGCCATTTTGTTAATTGTTTTGTAATTTATAAATTCATTGACAATTGACAATTAACAATTGAAAATTGTCAATTTATATCAGCTTCCGCGTAGCATCCTAAACCTCTTCCTCGCTTCCACCATGTACATACTTCCAGAGAATTCGTCGATTATTTGTTGGTATGCTTTCATAGCTAAGTCTGTATTTTTTAATTTCCGTTCATAAATATCTGCTATGGTAAACAGCGCATCATCGGCCCAAATTCCATCTTTATATTTATCAACAATTATACTATAAAATTCAATTGCCTTCGTAAAATTTTGTTGATTTACTTCTATCATAGCCTTCATCCAAAGTATATCATCGTTCAAATCGTTCTCCGGAAATAATACATCAATAGAATCTAATTTTAATAATGCGTTTTTATATTGATGTTGATATATCAACAAATCTGCTTTAGCATACAATCCTAATGCTTGTTGGTTGGTATCTACATTTTCATTATCAGAAATTAATAAACTTAAATTCAAGGCATCGTTGGCAATAAGCTGACTTGTGCTTGCTTTTAAAATATCTAATTGCGCTTTAGACCAACTGAACTCTCCTGCAAAATATGAGAGTTTGGCATTTTTATATTTTGCCATTTGCCCCAATGGATCGTCTTTGTAAGCTTTATCAACTTGCCCATACATCATGGCTGCTTCCCAAACATCTCCATCATATAAATAATAATCTCCTAAATCTAATTTACACTGTGCTAAAAAAGAAGATGTTCCAAATCTGTTCTCTATTATTTTTTCGAGAATTACAATCGCTTCTTTTGCTCGGTTTAAATACAATGCCAACAAACTAGCATACTCTCGCATTGCTTCGCTTGTACTACTTTGCTCGCCAAAATCTAAAAAATATTGTTTGTAATCTTTTTCTAAATTTTCTAAATCAGAACTGGTATACACACTGCTTGTAATTTTTTCTTTTTGTGTGCTCAATAAAAATGTTCGCGAGGGATTATAAAAAGGCAAACTGCTTCCTTTGTCAATAACTGCTCTAAACGATTTAATGGCAGCATCATACTTTTTATTATTTCTACAATATTGCCCAAGCTGAAATAAACGTTGACCTTCCTCTGAAAAGCGTTTATCCATTGCAATGCTTTGCATTAATGCTGCATCAAAATTTTGTTGTTGTATAAAAGTCCATATTAATAAATCCGAATAGAATTGCTGATCTGGAAATTGTTGTAAACGCTGTATTAAAACATTTTTTAATAAATCATAATCTTTTTCATCATTAAAATAATCCTGAAAATTTTGCTGTATCTGATCTTTTTCATAAGCATTTTGCTCAAAAGTATTTAACTGCTCTTCAATAATACCTTGTTTATTGTTTTGCAAGCTATAAACTTTTGTCGCATCCATGCTTAACAAAGTAGGATTTCGGGTGAGCGCTCGTCCTTTTTGTATTGCCTTAATTGCATAATCATATAATTGCAATTCTGTAAATTTTGCGGTTACATCTACAAGCAACATTAAATCGGGGCTTAATTTATTTATTGCCTCATTGTATTGTTTTAATGCCTTTTCTCTATCATTGTTCAAATCGTATACAAGCCCCAAATCTATATAATAGGTAGGGTAATTATTACTTCGTTTCAACATTTTTTTAACCAATTTTTCCGACAGCTCAGTTTTCTTTTGCGCCATTAAACATTGGTAGTATTTGCTATAATACTCGATTTTTGTAGGATCGTTCTGATATAATTTCTGATAAATCGTCTCCGCCTTCTCGAACTCCCCATTTACAAAGTACTCTTTACCTAATGCTTCTGTATTTATACGTTGAGCGATGGATTCTGTACTAATTACAAGTAAAAAGATAATTATATATGTAATTTTTTTCATTTCTTTATGCAATAAAAATATAGATAATTTTTTAATTTTAATTGATAAAAGAAATCGGAGTAAAAATGATGTTACAGCAAAGGGGTAAAAAAACCTTAAGGTTCATAAAATGTTAAATTAGCACATAAGTAAATCGTTTGAAAAAGCAATATATACTATACTTCTTACTCTTCAGCCTACTATATGCTTGCACAGGAGCGGAGAACAAAACAAGGCAAATACCTCTGGAAGACTTTTTCAGAAATCCAGAGAAGAGTAATATGCTTTTATCGCCTGATGGTAGTTGCATCACATACATTCAGAATTTTAAAAATAGGGCTAATATTTTTTGTCAAAATTTAAGCTCTAAAGAAATTATACAACTAACTTATGATACTATTAGAGGCGTTAATACATATACATGGGTGGATAATGATCAGCTAATTTATTTATACGATGAAGATGGCAAAGAAAACTATCATTTGTACTCTATAAAAAATAATGGAACAAATAAGGTCGATTTAACTCCTTTTGAAGACGTTCGTCTAAAATTTCTAGATATGCCTCCACAAAATGGTCAAGAAATTTATATCTGTTTAAATAAAAGGAAAAAAGATGTTTTTGATTTATACAAGTTAAATTTTAATACAGGTGCATTAACCATGGTTGATGAAAACCCTGGAAATATTTCTTACTGGAAGCAAGATTTAAACGGTGACATTCGTTTGGCTGTAACTACAGATGGAGTAAACGAGAAAATACTTTTTAAGAAAGACATGCGCTCTCCATATAAAGAAGTAATTAGTTTAAACTTTAAAGAAACGCTATATCCTATAAGCTTTACAGCCGATGGTAACAGTGTGTATGCCTTATCAAATTTAAACAGAGATAAAGTGGCATTAGTAAAATTTGATTTGATTACAGCTAAAGAAACAGAAATAGTTTACCAGCACAAAGATGTAGATATTACAGACATGGGCTTTTCTTATAAAACTAAAGAACCTATGTTTGCAACTTATAGAACTAATAAATTTCAAACGCATTATTTAAATCCATCATTAAAAGAAATTGAAAACGCTGTTAAAAAAATTAGCACAGAAAGCAGCTATACTATTATAAATTTTACAGTAAATGATGATAAGTATTTGATAAAAATATTTAGTGATAAAAATATTGGAAGTTATTATATATATAATGTTAAGCAAAAAAGTTTAACAAACATTGGGAAAGTTTCGCCATGGTTAAATGAAAATGAACTAGCAAGCACCGAACCTATTGAGTTTATTGCAAGAGACGGATTGAAAATAAATGGATATTTAACATTGCCGAAAGTTAAACAAAAAGAATACCCTTTAATTGTACTTGCCAATCCTACATTATGGCAACGAACAAGATGGGGTTATAATCCAGAAGTCCAATTTTTTGCAAACCGAGGGTATGCAGTAGTTACTGTGAACCATAGAGGCGTAGATGGATTTGGGAAAAAGTTCTTTGAGCAAGGGTTTAAAGAAGTTGGCCGAAAAATGCAAGACGATTATACAGATGCTGTATATCATTTAATAAACAAAGAGATTATTGATACCGCAAGAATTGGAATTTACGGAATGAGCTTTGGCGGATATTTCGCCTTAAACGGATTGCTGAGAGATTCGGGTTTATATAAATGTGCAGCCTCTTATTCTGGTTTTACAAACTTGTTTTCATACATAAAAGAAATACCTCCCTACTATAAACAATACTTAGAAATGATCTATGAAATGATTGGTAACCCTGAAACAGATGTAGAATATTTACGCCAATGCTCTCCAGTATTTCATACCGAGCAAATAAACGTTCCTGTTTTTATTGCACACGGGGAGAAAGATCAACGTATGAGTGTTGCAGAAATAAATCAGTTTGTAAAATCGCTAAAGAAGAAAGAACTAAAAGTAACATACCTATTAATGAATGATGAAGGGCATGGTTTCCGCAAAGAGGAAAATAAAATTAATTTATATACTGAGTTGGAAACATTTTTTGATGAAAATCTAATGAAAAAATAATGAGTCAGAAGTCGCCTAAAAATAACTACCGTAAGAATTATGCCTTAATTCCAATTTTTATTGTAGTGCTTACCATTACGTTTTTCATTGCCTTATTTTTTGGATATAAATTTACTCAGAAAGTAATAGAGTCGCAGTTTGTAACAGATAAAGTGGAAGTATTAGAAGATGCACTTAAACCATACAATGATTTTATTTTTACAAAAATTCCGCAGATATCTTTATACCAAGGTTACCTAGATTCTGTTTCGATGGTTGGCTTGTCATCAAACTTTTTTAAAAATTTCAATATCATTAAAAGCATTACCTTTTATGATATTGAAGTGGGCAATCTTCCAATCGATGATGGTTTTAGGCAAGACAAATTTTCTATTGGGGTAAAATCTGTATACGAGATAGAAAATGTAAATAAATCTCCAAAAATAAAATTACAATTTAAGAAAAATGAATATGGTGAATTTAGTGGCAAAGATGCAAACGACTTTAGTAAGTCTGTAATTAAATTTGCCGATTTTGTAAACCATTACGATTCTACTGTTGATATTACGCCCGATGTAGTATTTAAAGTGTTCTATTCTTTTAATGATAAACAAGTTAGTTTTATTAATGTGCCACGAAATGCTGATATGCGTGTGTACAGTGCACTACTTACAGAGAATATAAATACAAATTTGGGATATGACCAGGATTTATTAACATTTAATTTAGAGCCTAACCGTTTACAAATAACAAATAATAATCCTTTTTTATACGAAAAAATATTAATAAGGCCTATTACGTTTGACTCATTAATAAACGATAAAAATTATTTTACCACTGGTATTTCATTGCCCGGTGCATTTTCAGATTATCAATTGTATTTTATTTCGTCGAAGTCGTTTGTAAATAAAAGAATTGGGATGCTCTTTACCCCAATAGCCATTGGTATTTTGGCCGTTTACTTAATTATGCTTTTTATTGCCATTTTAATTTATAGAAACTTAAACATCAACGCTAAATTGTTTAAGTTACAATATGATTTTGTAAATAATCTTACGCACGAGTTTAAAACTCCTGTAAGTGTAATTAAAATTGCCGCCAACAATATTAAGAATCAACCGGTATTACAAGATAAAGACAAAGAATTATACGGCAGAATATTAGATGAAGAAGCTGATAAATTAAATGATTTACTTAATAAATTATTATCGCTTACACAATTAGAAAATAGAAGTTTAATTGTTAAAAAAGAAAAAATAGATTTATACGAATTCTGTAGAGATTTGGTAGATGCCTATCAACTAAAATACCCCAACTTCGACATCGAGTATTCGGTGCAAAATATTTTATATTATGATGGCGATAGGGTATTGATGTTTAGTTTGTTTCAGAACATGATAGACAATGCTTATAAATACTCTCCTGATGATAAAAAACAAATGCTAATAAAAATAAGAAGGGTAAAAGATCAGCTTGCCATATTTTTTATTGATAAAGGAATTGGAATCCCTAAAAATGAGATTGAAAACGTATTCAATAAATTTTACCGAATAGAGAATCAATTTAACCAGCAAGGTAGCGTGGGCATCGGCTTAGCTTTTTGTAAAGAAGTAGTTAAATTTATGAAAGGTGAAATTTCGGTGAAAAGTGAATTAGGCATGGGATCTGAATTTAAAATTGTTTTACCTATTGATTAAACATAATAAGCTTGTTACACAATCGTATTGATTTGTATGATAGCTTTGCAAAACAAAAACCAAGACAATGGAAAAGCAACAAGTAAAAATTGCAATTGTAGAAGACGACAGTAATTTGCGTTTGCTCGTAAGTCAGCGCATCGCTTCAGAAGGTTACCAGGTATTCGAAGCGGCCGATGGTAAGAGCGGAGAAGAAATGATATTAAAAGAGCAGCCACACATCGTATTGCTCGATTGGATGTTGCCAGGTAAAACCGGAAACGAAGTTTGCACTGCAGTTCGCGAAAAAGACTTTGCAGGTATTGTAATTATGATTACTGCAAAAGCACAAGACGTAGATAAAATAGATGCTTACAACTTTGGGGTGAGCGATTACATTACTAAACCATTTAGCATGGAAGTGTTGATGGCTTTGATAGAAAACAAAGTTAAATACATTGTAAGTTCTGATAAATCTGATATTATCAAATTCGCGAATATGGAGCACCATCCAAGCATCCACATGCTTATGCGCGATGGCAAAAAAGTAGAGTTAACCATTTTAGAAAACAGAATTCTGTTGTACTTTTTAAAGAACATGAACAAAGTTATTAACCGCGATGAATTGATGATGGTAGTGTGGGGTTATAACTCAGATGTAAATACTCGTACGCTAGATATGCACATTGTACGCTTACGTAAGAAAATAGAAAACAACCCGGAACACCCGATGCTATTGCAAACGGTAAGGGGGATTGGGTATAAGTTTGTGTTGGAATAGTCCTTAGTCTTTAGACGCTAGTCAATAGTCGTTAGAGTTAGGTAGAGAGTTATTTAAAAGCCAATTAGATTAATTGGCTTTTTTGTTTTTGGTATTGAGATTTCAAACAACTTATTTACTCACTTACTTATAAACTTAATTGCATTTTCAAACCTAACATCTCCTATGCCATCCACCACAACATATTTAGCTTTCTTCTCTTCCATCAACCTAACATATAAATCCATGAAGTAAGCGCGTTCGTTTGGAAAATTTCTAAGCGGATCATCTTGCCAAGGCAAGTCGTCTTTCATCAATAAATATAAATCGTATTTTCTTTGTTGATATTCTTTTTCTACTTGCTCTGGGCAAAAACCAAACACATGCTCGCACCAAACTTTTACAGTTATAATAGTAGTATCGCAAAATAAATACGGGTGATTATTTTCGAGTGCCTCTTGTGCGATTTTTTTTTCGAGCGCTAGTTGACCGTAGAACATATTGAGTTCATCATCCAAGGTACACTCTCTGTTTAAGTTCGCGCAATACTCTCGTGCATATTCTGGCACCCACAAACAATTGAAATGCGCTGCTAATTGCTTTGCCATTTCAGATTTACCTGTAGACTCCGGACCAATAATTGCTATTTTAAGCATGTACTTGTTTTTTCCAATCGCGTAAACCAATAACTGCTATTACTACTAATACAGCATATAAAATTGCAGTGAGGTACGCGTCTTTTATTATATACAACAGTACGTATGATATGTTTACAACAATCCATACATACCAATTCTCTACAAATAATTTTGCTGATAAAATAGAAGCTAAAACACTAGCCGCTAAAAGCAAACTGTCGAAGTTGGCATAACTTGCATCGGTATACTTGTTCAATAAATACCCTAAACATTTACCTATTACCAATGCTATAAATACATAGGAAACTAACTTAGCGAAGGGTAATGATTTTACTTTTAAAGTCTGATTGTTTTTGCTTTCCTTTTTCCATTGGTACCATGCAAACACAGATGTTGCCACGAAGAAAAATTGCAACATTGCATCAGCATAAAGTTTTATTTCGAAAAAGAAATATGCATAAGCCAGTGAACTAATAATAAGCACTGGCCATGCGAGAATATTTTTTTTAGCACTTAAATAAATTCCTAGAACCGCTGTAATAAATCCGATGATTTCTATGGCGTTCATAAAAATTATTTACTCAAGAACATCGATTTTTCTTTGTATAACTGGCGGAAGTAAGGATCTTCCAAATCTTTTATAAATCTGATGGCTTCACCGGTTGAGCGCATTTCCGGACCTAGTTCTTTTTTCACTTCAGGGAATTTATGGAAAGAGAAAACGGGTTCTTTAATGGCATATCCTGTAAGCTTGCGTTCTATGGTAAAGTCTTTTAATTTATTAACACCCATCATTACTTTAGCAGCAATGTTTATGTAAGGCACATCGTAAGCTTTCGCAATAAACGGAACAGTACGCGATGCTCTTGGGTTTGCTTCTATTACATATACCATTTCGTTTTTAATAGCGAACTGTATGTTCAACAAACCTAATACATTTAATGCTTTCGCTAATTTCACGGTGTATTCTTCCATCAATGAAATTACTTTTGGCGATAAATCGAATGGAGGTAACACCGCACTCGAATCGCCTGAATGTATACCTGCAGGTTCAATGTGTTCCATCAATCCAACAATGTGTACATCGGTACCATCACTTATAGAATCCGACTCTGCTTCTTCTGCACGATCTAAGAAATGATCAATTAAAATTCTGTTGCCTGGTATATCTCTTAATAATTTAACAACCGCTTTTTCTAATTCTTCATCGTTAATTACAATGCTCATGCCTTGTCCGCCTAACACATAACTTGGGCGTACTAACACTGGGTAACCAACTTCGTTTGCTACTTTTAATGCTTCGTCGGCAGTTTCGGCAACGCCGTATTTAGGATATGGAATTCCTAGGTCGTGTAATAAATCCGAGAATCTACCACGGTCTTCGGCAATGTCCATGTTATCATAAGAAGTACCAATTATTTTGATTCCATTTTTATGTAACTCTTCTGCCATCTTCAATGCAGTTTGTCCGCCTAACTGAACAATTACACCTTCAGGTTTTTCTAAATCAATAATCTCACGAACATGTTCCCAGAACACTGGCTCGAAATATAATTTATCGGCCATGTTAAAATCGGTAGAAACAGTTTCTGGATTACAGTTAATCATAATTGCTTCGTAACCCGATTCTTTAGCGGCCATTAATCCATGCACACAAGAATAATCGAATTCAATACCTTGCCCAATTCTATTCGGACCAGAGCCTAGTACAATAATTTTTTTCTTATCTGTAACATTCGATTCGTTTTCACCTTCAAATGTTGAGTAGAAATAAGGTGTTTGCGCAGGGAATTCTGCTGCACATGTATCAACCATTTTGTATACTCTTCGCATACCTAATGATTTTCTTTTCTCGTACACTTCATCTTCTGTTACTCCTAACAAGTAAGCAATTTGTAAATCAGAAAATCCTTTTTGTTTTGCGTTGAATAAAACTTCTGTTGGAATATTTGTTAACGAATATCTTTTTACTTCTAATTCAATATTTACTAATTCATTTATTTGCATTAAAAACCAACGATC
>JBILKW010000067.1:0-10851 GCA_044376465.1 Sphingobacteriales bacterium
CCGATGGAATGTATGAAAAAGAAGGAGGATGTCCATCTGCAGGAGTAGTAGTAGGCATAGGATACGTATCTGGCAGGCAGTGCATGATTGTGGCAAACGATGCTACTGTAAAGGCAGGAGCATGGTTTCCAATGACCGCTAAAAAGAATTTACGTGCACAAGAAATTTGCATGGAAAATAAATTGCCGATCATTTATTTAGTGGATAGTGCAGGAGTTTATTTACCAATGCAAGACGAAATTTTTCCGGACAAAGAACATTTCGGAAGAATTTTTAGAAATAACGCCATCATGTCTGGCGAAGGAATTTTACAAATTGCGGCCATTATGGGAAGCTGTGTAGCAGGTGGAGCATATTTACCTATTATGAGTGATGAGGCGATGATTGTAGAAGGAACAGGTTCTGTGTTTTTAGCAGGATCGTATTTAGTGAAATCGGCAATTGGTGAAGACATTGATAACGAAACATTAGGCGGAGCTACTACACATTGTGAGATTTCTGGAGTTACAGATTACAAACATCCGAATGATAAGGCTTGCTTAGATTCTATAAAAAATATAATGAGCAAAATTGGCGATTATAACAAAGCTGGTTTTGATAGAGTAAAAGCGGTACAACCGAAAAAAGACCCAAAAGAAATTTATGGAATTTTACCAGATAACAGAGAGAAACAATACGAAATGCGTGACATTATTGAACGCATGGTGGATGATTCTGAATTCGAAGAATACAAAGAAAAATACGGACAATCTATACTTTGTGGCTTAGCCAGAATTGACGGATGGGCAGTAGGGATAGTAGCTAACCAACGTAAAGTGGTAAAAAGTAAAAAAGGAGAAATGCAATTTGGTGGAGTTATATACTCCGACTCTGCAGATAAAGCGGCACGTTTTATTATGAACTGTAACCAAAAGAAAATTCCTTTAGTATTTTTACAAGACGTTACCGGATTTATGGTAGGCTCACGTTCGGAGCACGGCGGTATTATAAAAGATGGAGCAAAAATGGTGAATGCCATGGCTAATTCTGTAGTGCCAAAATTTACCATCGTTATTGGTAATTCTTATGGAGCAGGAAACTATGCAATGTGTGGGAAAGCTTACGATCCTCGTTTAATATACGCATGGCCAACTGCAAAAATTGCCGTAATGGGAGGTAGCTCTGCTGCTAAAACATTATTCCAAATACAAGAAGCAACCATGCATGCAAAGGGTGTAGAAATTTCTGCAGAAGATAAAGCTAATATGTTAAAAGAAATTTCGGATAGATACGATAGCCAAACCACTCCATATTACGCAGCATCACGCTTATGGGTGGATGGAATTATTGATCCATTAGAAACACGCAAAGTAATATCGATGGGCATTGAAGCAGCTAACCACGCACCAATAACAAAGAGATACAATGTAGGAGTTATTCAAACCTAAATAATTGTCAATTGTGAATTGTTAATTGTTAATTTATAACATTAGCATATTCACAATTAACAATCAACAATTCATAATTAACAATTAACAATTAACAATTAACAATTCACATTGATTGCATTAAACGACCTTACCTTCGAATTCGGAGCGAGAGCATTATACGAAGAAGTAAATTGGCATATTAAACCAGGAGAAAAAATTGGGTTAATAGGAGCGAATGGTACAGGAAAAACTACCTTATTAAGAATTTTAGTAGGCGAGTACAAACCTACTTCGGGTACCATTTCTAAAACGAAAACCTTAAAAATTGGATACTTAAATCAGGATTTACTTTCTTACCAATCTGAACATTCTATTTTACACGTTGCGATGGAAGCATTCGAACGTCAGAATGAATTACACGATCAAATTGAAGAAATAATTAAGCAATTAGAGCACGATTATTCTGATCAAATAATAACGAAACTAAGCACGCTACAAGAAGAGTTTGAAGCCTTAGATGGCTACAATATTCAGTACAAAGCAGAGCAAATTTTAGCCGGTTTAGGATTTACTGCCGACCAAACACAGCGTTCACTTTCTACCTTTTCTGGAGGTTGGCGTATGCGTGTAATGTTAGCGAAAATATTATTGCAACAGCCAGATTTATTATTGCTAGATGAGCCTACCAACCACTTGGATTTACCTTCTATTAAATGGCTAGAAGAATACTTAAATGCGTTTGAAGGGGCTTATGTAATTGTATCTCACGATAGGTATTTCTTAGATCGTACGGTTACTAAAATTGTTGAATCGGCAAATCAAGATTTAACGATTTACGCTGGTAACTATTCATTTTATTTAGAAGAAAAAGCCATTCGTTCTGAAATTCAGAAAGGCCAATATCAAAATCAACAACAATACATTAAAGAGCAGGAAAAATTAATTGATCGATTTAGAGCAAAAGCCTCGAAAGCAAAAATGGCTCAATCGAGAATTAAAGCGCTTGATAAATTAGAAAGAGTGGAAGCTGTTGAAGATAGCAATGTTGCAGTAAACTTCAGATTTAAATTCTCCAAACAATCGGGTAGGCACGTGGTTACCCTAGAAGATATCACAAAAGCATATCCCGAAACACCTATTTTAAAAAATACACAGGGATTAATTGAGAAGGGTGATAAAATAGCATTAATTGGTGCAAACGGAAAAGGTAAATCAACCTTACTCAGAATTATTGCAGATACCGAAAGTTTTGAAGGTAAGAAAAACACAGGTCATAATGTTACCGAAGCATTTTTCGCACAGCATCAATTAGAGTCGTTGCATTTAGATAACGACATCTTATCTGAACTTAAAAACTTTGCACCCGAATACTCTGAAACAGAAATCAGGTCCTTATTAGGTTGTTTTCTTTTCAGTGGAGATTCTGTTTTCAAAAAAATTAAAATACTTTCAGGAGGAGAAAAATCACGTGTGGCATTAGCAAAAGTAATCACCTCCGATGCTAATTTTCTAATTCTGGATGAGCCTACGAACCACTTAGATATTCAATCTGTAAACATACTTATACAAGCATTACAACAATTTGAAGGCACCTTTATCGTTGTATCCCATGATAGGTATTTGTTAGATGAAGTAGCGAATAAAATTTGGTACATAGAAGACGAAAAAATTAAAGAGTACCCAGGCACATATAAAGAATATGAAGAGTGGATGACCAAGCGTGAGAAAGAAAAGAAAGATGCGCTCGAACCCGTTAAAAAAGAGAAAAAAGAAAAAGGATCTAAACCACTAGTAGTTAATGATGAGAAGAAAAACCTTCAGAAAAAATTAAGTGCTGAGCTAGATAAAATTGAAAAGGAAATTCAAACGCATGAAACCAGTAAAGTAGTGTTAGAAGATTTACTTTCGAAAGAAGAAAATTACAGCAATTCACAAAAATTAACAGAGTTAAATAATCAATACGATAAAATAAAACGTACCATTATCGAGAAACAAGCGGAGTGGGATGAATTAGCTGAAAAATTAATGGAATTAGAAAGCGAATGAAATTTATAAAGTGCATTGTATTCATTTTGTTTTGTAGTTTGGGCGTAAATGCTCAAATTCAAAAAGACACTGTTTATGATGAACATATACATTCGGTTTTATTGTATAATAGTAAAGTTGAGCAATCATTCCCAATGATTCAACTCAACTCATCGGATTTTTTGCAATTAAAATTTGATGATTTTCATGATGAATATTCGAACTACTCTTACACCATAGAGCATTGTGATGTAGAATGGAACCTCTCAGCTATTTCGAGCATGGAGTACATTCGTGGCTTTAATCGCAACTTTATTACGGAGTACAAATTCTCATCGAACACTAATCAAAACTATGTACATTATCAATTACAATTCCCGAATACCGATGTACAGTTTTTAATTTCTGGCAATTACATTTTAAAAGTTTTTCATGGTAGTGACGATGCTAAACCATTGTTTAGTGCTCGATTTATGATTTATGAAAACAATGTACAAATTAACCATACGCTTCGTAGAAGCACCGTTGTAAACGAACGCAACAAACGTCAGAAATTAGATTTACAAATTTTATCACCCGATTATAGAATCGATAATCCTTTTGATCAGTTAAAAGTGGTTGTAATGCAAAACAATAATTGGAAAACGGCAAAAATTAACAGAAGGCCTTCGTTTTTTGAACCAGATAGATTTACGTACGACCATGTAGATGCCAATGATTTCGATGGCTTGAATGAGTTCAGAAGATTTGACATTAGAAGTTTCCGCTTTTTAGGCGAACGATTGGTTCGTATACAACAAGACACTGCCTGGGATGTATTTGTAATGGAAGATTTTCCGAAAAATCCTTTGAGATATGTGGAAGAGTTTGATAACAATGGAAATTTTTTCATTAAAAGATCAGACATGGGCCAAAGTGATTACCAGGCAGATTACGGTCATGTACATTTAGCATTTGATTATGGAACGCAAAATCCGTATGGCGATTATTACGTATTGGGAAGATTTAACAATTGGCAAGCCAATGAAAAATCTAAAATGAATTATAATTTCAACTCAGGAAATTACGAAGCAAACATCTATTTAAAACAAGGTATTTACGATTATATGATCGGTTTTAAGAGTTTCAAATCTGCTTTTATCGATTACAGTAATACGGAAGGGAATTTTTACGATACACAAAATGATTACCGAGTATTGGTGTATTATAGGAGAACTGGTTACCGATACGATGAATTAATTGCGGTAAAAGATTTCCAATTAAACCCCTAGTATTTCAATTGTATATTGAAATACAAACATTTAGCTAAAAATTTGTGTAGAACTTTTTTACTTAAATGTGTCCGAATGTTGCACTTAGTCATTTCTTTATGTTTATTTGCATTCTGTGAGTTTGGATTAATTAATTGTACTGGATAAAGATTATGGCTAAAAATTTATTAATAGTAGAGTCGCCTGCGAAGGCAAAAACAATTGAAGGCTATTTGGGCAAAGACTTCATGGTGAAGTCGAGCTACGGTCACATACGTGATTTAGTGAAGGGGAATAATGCAATTGATATTGAAAATGATTTTGCACAACAATACGAAGTGCCATCAGAAAAAAAAGCGCTAGTATCTGAATTAAAAAAGTTAGCAAAGGGAGCAGAAATGGTATGGCTCGCATCCGACGAGGACCGCGAGGGAGAGGCCATATCATGGCATTTATTTGAAACACTTGGCTTAGATTCAAAGAAAACGAAGCGAATTGTTTTTCATGAAATTACTAAACCAGCCATTGTAAAAGCAATAGAAAATCCAAGAACGATAGACTACAATTTAGTATATGCACAACAAGCGCGCAGGGTATTAGACCGATTGGTAGGTTTTGAATTATCGCCAGTATTGTGGAAAAAAGTAAAACCCTCATTGTCTGCAGGCAGAGTACAATCGGTAGCCGTGCGATTAATTGTTGATAGAGAGCGTGAGATTAATGTATTTAATGCAGAAGGAAGTTTTAAAGTGATGGCTTTTTTTAATACAGATGGTACTAAAAAAACAACGTTTAAAGCAGAACTTGGTTCGAGGTTTCAAAAGATTAGCGATGCAGAAACATTTTTAAAAGATTGTATACCGGCTAACTATACTGTAAGATCTTTAGAAGTAAAGCCAGCAAAACGTACACCTTCAGCGCCATTTACTACTTCAACTTTACAACAAGAGGCAAGTAGAAAATTAGGGTTCTCTGTTTCGAGAACCATGAGTGTAGCACAAAAATTATACGAAGCAGGAAAGATTACATACATGCGTACCGATTCGGTAAATTTATCGGATACCGCTTTGCAAGCGGCAGAAAAAGAAATTTTAAGCGCATACGGAAATCAATATCATCAATTAAGAAAATACAAAACTAAATCTGCTGGTGCACAAGAAGCCCACGAAGCAATACGTCCGACTTATTTTGACAGACATACTGTTGACGGAGATGCTGCAGAAAAAAGATTGTATGAGTTAATTTGGAAAAGAGCAATTGCCTCGCAAATGTCTGAAGCACTTTTTGAAAAAACGACCGCAAAAATTTCTATATCAACACGCCCAGAAGAACTAACAGCACAAGGTGAGGTATTAAAGTTTGATGGCTTTTTGAAAGTTTACATGGAATCTGTTGATGAGGAAGACGATGTAAATAGTATCGATGACGATGCAGATAACAAAATGTTGCCAGTACTTACAGAAAAGCAAGCTTTAAATTTAGAGGAATTAAAAGCGATGGAGCGTTTCTCTCGCCCACCTGCAAGATATACCGAAGCAAGCTTGGTGAAGAAGCTAGAGGAGTTAGGCATTGGCAGACCGTCTACATATGCTCCAACCATTGCAACTGTGCAAAACAGAGGATATGTTACGAAGGAAGATAGAGAAGGCAAGCAACGTATCTATAGAGTATTAAGAATAAAGAATAAAGAAGTAACGTTAGATTCCTTAACAGAACAAACAGGTGTAGAGAAATCGAAATTATTTCCTACGGATATTGGTTCTTTGGTGAATGATTTTTTAGTACAACATTTTAAAAATATTGTAGATTATAATTTTACGGCAACCGTAGAAAAAGAATTCGATGATATTGCGCAAGGCTTAACAGTATGGACTAAAATGATAAAAGATTTTTATCAGCCATTCCATAAAGATGTTGAGAATACCATGGAGAATGCGGATAGAGCAAACGCTACCAGAGAGTTAGGTTTAGATCCAGAAACGAGCAAGCCCATATCTGTAAAAATAGGCAGATACGGACCTTATGTGCAAATTGGGGAGGCAGATGAAACTACGAACGAAAAGCCACGTTTTGCAAGCTTACGCCCCGGGCAAATGGTAGAAACATTGAGTTTAGCAGAGGCCTTAGATTTATTTAAAATGCCGAAGAAAGTGGGCTTATTTGAAGAGAAAGAAGTAACCATTGGAATAGGCAGGTTTGGACCATATATTAGGCATGATGGTGTATTTACATCCTTAACTAAAGAAGACGATCCATACACAGTAACCTTAGAAAGATCGATAGAATTAATTTTAGCTAAACGAGAAAAAGATGCTAATAAATTAATCAAAGCATTTGAAGAAAGTGAATTGGTGAAAATATTAAATGGTAGATGGGGACCGTATATTGCTTACGGTAAGTTGAATTTAAAAATACCTAAAGGTACAGAAGCTACTACCTTAACTTATGAAGACATTGTAAAGATAGCAGGAGGTGTAGAACCTAGTGCTGATCTGAAAAAAGCAGTTGGAAAAAAAGGAGCCGTTAAAAAAGCCGCACCTACGAAAGCTGCGCCTAAAAAGGCTGCTCCTAAAAAATCTGCTCCTAAAAAATCAGCCGTTAAAAAAGCCGCACCTAAAAAAGCTAGTCCTAAAAAATAGTTTTTGCAAATGAAGAAGGACTTACCTGAGAATGTGGTTGAAGGAGTTGCCATTGCTGTTGTGTTAGAGGAAGAACATGTAGAAGCAAGATCTTGGAAAGTGTATGTATTAAACCTGCGCGACACACAAATTCAGAATGTGTTAATTAGCTCAAAAGGCTATGGCACAATTAATGGAGAGCCAGTTAAAACAACTATTTTCAGACATTTTATTGGAAATTTAGATGCTAATAATTTTGCAGCCATAGAGTTAATTGACGAGAAATTATTTGCCATTAATAATGAGTTTTGGTTAAGTTATTATATTAATGGAGAAATTTTTGATAAAAAATACATATTTCTAACAGAAAGTGTTTCGGAATCAAACTTCATTCGTATTCCATACATTAATAAACCTGGGGTAATGATAAAATAACACGTTAATTATAATTGTTATTAAGTTTTCAGTTCTAAATCACATTCTACAGAAAATATTTATTATGTTTAGGGTAATAAGCAATATTTTCGATGGAACCTATTCTACAGGTCGATAAACTCAGTGTGCATTTCAAAAATGATCAAGGTATTACCACATCTATTAAAAACATCTCTTTTAATATAGATAGAGGCACCATTTGTGGTATTGTAGGCGAATCTGGCTCTGGTAAATCGGTAACATCTTTGGCCATTATGCGCCTTTTAGCGCCTAATGCATGCATAGAAGGGAGCATAAAGTTTAGCAGTAACAATGAAATTTTATCGCTAGAATCAATTTCAGAGGAAAAAATGATACCCTTGAGAGGGTCTAAAATTGCCATGATTTTCCAAGAACCCATGACCTCCTTAAACCCAGTTCTTAAATGTGGTTTTCAGGTAATGGAAGTATTACAACAACATTTACATTTAAACTTAGAAGAAGCAAAACAACGAACCATAGAACTTTTTGAGGAAGTTAAATTGCCTCGCCCAGAGAAAATGGTGGAGTTGTACCCACATGAACTAAGCGGCGGACAAAAACAACGAGTAATGATTGCCATGGCTTTGAGCTGTAATCCGGATTTGTTAATAGCCGATGAACCCACCACAGCACTAGATGTTACCGTTCAAAAGAGTATAGTAGAATTATTATTGCAAATTAAAAAAGATCGTAATATGAGTATGATCTTTATAACGCACGACTTAGGTTTAATTGCAGAAATTGCCGACGATATTATAGTAATGTATAAAGGAGAGATTAAAGAGAAAGGCAATGTTAAACAGATTCTCAATACCCCTCAACATCCCTATACAAAGGGCCTCATAGCATGCCGACCTAATTTAAAAAACTCATTAAAAAGATTGCCAACCATGAGCGATTTTATAAATGAACAAGGAGATAGCACCGATTTAGATTTATCAACATTAAAAAGAAATACAAATGATACACTAGCGCGAAGAGAAAAATTGTACGCGCAAAAACCGATTGTAGAAGTAATAAATGTAGGTAAATATTACCCAGTACGTAAAGGTTTGTTTGTAAATAGTACAGAATATGTGAAGGCTGTGGAGGGTGTAAATATTAAGTTGTACCCTGGTGAAACGCTTGGCCTGGTTGGCGAATCGGGATGTGGTAAATCTACACTAGGCAGATGTATTTTGCGATTAATTGAACCTAGTGCAGGTGAAGTTTATTTTGAGGGGCAAAACATTACTCATTTGAAAAATGCAGAAATGCGAAAACTTAGGTCGCAGATGCAAATTATTTTCCAAGATCCATATTCATCATTAAACCCACGTTTAACTGTTGGGCAAACCTTAATGGAACCCATGCAAGTACATCGCATACTTGCAAATGATAAGCTTCGTAAAGAAAAAGTGTTGGAAATACTGAGTAATGTAGGATTATTATCATCTCATTTTGACAGGTTTCCACATGAATTTTCTGGAGGTCAACGACAGCGAATTTGTATTGCAAGAGCCTTGGTATTGGAGCCAAAACTTATTATTTGCGACGAATCAGTTTCGGCATTAGATGTATCGGTACAAGCGCAAGTGTTAAATTTGTTAAGCGATTTAAGAGATCAATTTAACTTAACTTATATTTTTATTTCGCACGATTTATCAGTAGTGAAACATTTTTCGGATCGCTTAATCGTAATGAATAAAGGGAAAATTGTGGAAGAAGGATTTCCAGAAGATGTATATGCTCATCCAAAACAAGCCTATACAAAAAAATTAATTGAGGCAATTCCTCAATTTTAAATTTTAATACTATGACAAAGAAAAAAAATAATGCGATCAAAAACATACTCAGTAATTTAGTGCTAGAGGTTTTTGTGAAAAATATTACTCAGGCGTTTAATTATAAGCAGCTTGCTGCAAAATTAAATATTGGCGATGAAGAAACACGAGAAATTGTAAATGAAATAATAATTGACTTACATCAGAAGGGACAGTTAGAAGAAATTACAAAAGGTAAATACCAAGTAAAGGCAATGCGAAATCATGTAGAAGGTATAGTAGATATGGCACAAAGTGGTTCGGCGTATTTATTGGTGGAAGGAAAGGATGAAGATATTTTTATTGCACCACGTAAATTAAGAAATGCATTACACGGAGATAAGGTAAAAGTATTTGTTTATGCAAAACGTAATGGCAAACATTTAGAAGGCGAAGTGTTAGAGATTTTACATCGATCAAAAACAGAGTTCACCGGAGTAATTCAATTAACACCAAGAGTTGCTTTTTTAATTCCTGATAATAAAAAGATGTTGCATGATATTTTTATCCCACTTGATGTATTAAAGGGAGCAAAGGATGGAGATAAAGCCGTAGCTAAATTAACAGAGTGGCCAGAGGGTGCTAAAAACCCAATGGGTGAAATTATACATGTATTGGGAAAACAAGGTGAGAACGCAACAGAAATGTATGCAGTGCTTGCAGAATATGGCTTCCCATTAGAATTCCCAAAAGCGGTTGAAAAAGAATCGGAAGCGATTTCTGAAAAAATGGATCCTAAAGAAATTGCTAAAAGAAGAGATTTTAGAGATACCCTCACTATTACCATCGACCCTGTTGATGCTAAAGATTTTGACGATGCTATTTCCTTTAAAAAATTAGAGGATGGTAATTTTGAAGTTGGTGTACACATTGCCGATGTTTCTTATTATGTACAACCCGGTACTGAATTAGATAAAGAGGCAGAGAACAGAGGAACCTCAGTATACCTTGTAGGAAAAGTAATCCCGATGTTGCCAGAGAAACTCTCGAATGAGCTGTGTTCATTACGACCTAATGAAGATAAGTTTTGCTTTTCTGCAGTATTTAAAATAGACCTAAAAGGAAATGTATTGGATGAGTGGTATGGTAGAACTATTATACACTCCAGAAGAAGATATGCTTACGAAGAAGTATGGGATATTTTACAATCGGGGGTAGGAGATTACAAAGAAGAGCTTACTATTTTAAACACCATTGCTCATGCCTTAAGAGCAACGCGATTTAAGAACGGTGCTATTAATTTTGAAACAACAGAAGTTAAATTTACACTCGATGAAACAGGTAAACCCAT
>JBILKW010000208.1:0-3429 GCA_044376465.1 Sphingobacteriales bacterium
CTAAAAGAATTGGCCCCCGATAAGAATAGGGAAGATATGGAGCGACCAATGGGCGATTTAAAAACGGGTATAGAGGTTTATAAAGAAGAGAAGAAAAAAACAAAATTCGCTCCATTGTTTGCACCTGCGGGTCAAAGTACGCAAATGGTGGTTGGGGCAAGCGGGGAGAGCGACATGCAAATATTATATACTGCGAAATATTTTTATCAGAAATACAATTTAAAACGAGTTTATTATTCTGGATATGTGCCCATATCAACAGACAATAGATTGCCAGCAATTGGCACTGCAGTACCGATGGTTCGCGAGAACAGATTATACCAAACAGATTGGTTAATAAGATTTTATGGCTTTAGAGTTGAAGAAATTGTTAACCCTAATTTTCCCGATTTAGCATTAGATAAAGATCCGAAATTTGCTTGGGCATTGAGGCATCCTGAGTTTTTTCCGGTAGATATAAATACTGCCGAGCTATGGAAAATATTCCGAGTGCCGGGAATTGGAGTGCAATCGGCATTGAAAATTGTAAAGGCACGTAGGTTTCAGAAACTTCGCTTAGAACATTTAAAAGAATTGGGCATAGCCATTAACAGGGCACAATATTTTATACGAACAGCGAGCGATTCGCCATTCAAAGCAAAGCTATCAAGTACAGGAATAGAACAATTGGTTCTTTCGAGTTATAAAGGAAAATATAAAAATATTGTACAACAACAATTAACCTTGTTCTAAATGAATTTATTGAAAATATTAATATATGATGGCAGTTTTGAGGGGTTATTATGTTGCATTTTTAGGATCTACGAACAAAAAATATTGGTATTTAAAATCCTAAAGAAAAACGAACCCTTAAGCGATTTATTTGCCGAAAAAATAGAAATACATACCGACGAAATAAGAGCACAACGTGTATGGTCAGGAATTCAAAGAAAAGCAAGTAATGTTAGTATTGAACGAATTCTACTTGCTTTTTTATCAGAAATACAAGGCGAAGAACACACCATAATTAGGTATGTGCAATACTTAATAGATTCTAAACGAAACATCGAAGATAATTTAAGTCACCCGGTAGTACAACGTTTACAAGATGTAGTAAAAATGGTGCATCGAGAGCGGCACCGAATGAAAGCATTTGTAAGGTTTCAATTGCTTGCGGATGGAATTTACTATTCGGGTATTGAGCCCGATTACAATGTATTACCATTAATAAAAGATCATTTTAAACATAGGTATGCCGACCAAAAATGGATTATTTATGATTTAAGAAGAAACTACGGATTGTATTATGATTTGCAAACTGTAATTGAAATGCAATTAGAAATTGCTCCAAAATCTAAGTCCAATAATATTTTTCAGGAAGAAGAAATTTTGTACCAAGAATTATGGAAGAAATACTTTAAAAGCACCAACATAGAAAGCAGGAAAAACACTGCACTACATATTAGGCATGTACCTAAACGTTATTGGAAGTATTTAACCGAAAAGATGTAGATTAATAATTTTTTATTGTGCTCTACGAGCTTTTAATCCCGATAAATTATAATAAGCAAACCAAGTACTCAGCACACATAATATAGAGGCTAAAATAAAAGGTGCGCCCGGAAAATAATACGGTGTATTTTCTCCAGTGAAGTATGCAAATAAGCCGTTCATTAAAAGTGGACCAACTATAGAGGTTATACTCATTAAACTGGTAAGCGCACCTTGTAATTCACCTTGTTCATTATTGGGTACTTGAGTAGATATAATTCCTTGTAGAGCTGGACCGCAAATTCCACCTAAAGAATATGGAATTAAAAAAGCAAACATCATCCAACTGCGTGTTGCAAATGCAAACAATACCATGCCAATACTGTACAAACCTAAACCAACGTAGACTGAATTATTCTGTCCGATTTTAGGGATTATAAAACGGATTAAACCACCTTGGACGATGCCAACTAACAAGCCGACAAATCCTAATGAATAACCAACCCAAGCTTCGTTCCAATTGAATTTTAGCATGGTGTAATAAGTCCAGTTCGATTGCACTGCGTGACCAGCGATGTAAATTAGTGTGAAACATGATACTAATCCAGCAACTACCGGATATTTGCGTAAGTTCATTAAAGAACCCACTGGATTTGCACGCGACCATTCGAATTTGCGACGATTTTCGGCTAATAATGATTCTGGTAAAATGAAATATCCATATAAAACATTTAAGAATGTTAAGGTAGCAGCAACTAAAAAAGGCACCCTCGAACCAAATTCTACGGTTAATCCGCCAATAATGGGACCAACAATAAAGCCTAAACCAAATGCAGCACCAACCAATCCAAAGTTTTGAGCACGCTTTTCGGGAGAACTAATGTCGGCGATGTATGCAGTTGCAGTGGTAAAACTGGCACCCGCCATACCAGCAATTAATCGACCAATAAATAACCAAGTTATGGTAGGGGCGTAAGCCATGAAAACATAATCGATTCCTAAACCCAATAATGAAAGTAATAATACAGGACGCCGACCGTAGCGATCACTTAAACCACCCATAATTGGCGAAAAAATAAACTGCATAATGGCATAGGCAAACATAAGTAAGCCGCCGAATTTAGAAGCTTCGGATAAACCAGAGCCGGTAAGTTCAGAAATTAATTTAGGTACAACCGGAATAATTATACCGATTCCAATAACGTCAATTAAAATAGTAATGAAAATAAATCCAAGCGCTGCATTTCTTTTTACGGTCATTTTCGGAGGTGCTTTGTTCAACTGATTGTGTGTTGCAAGATAATAAGAGAAATTAGCATGAAATGTAAAAATTTGGAAATAAAGCAAAAAAAACCCCGATGTAAACATCGGGGCGAAATTAGTTAGAAGGTACTTTAAACATTATGCTAAACGCACGTTTACAGCATTGATTCCTTTTTTACCTTGCTGTACTTCGTACTGTACTTCGTCATTTTCCTTTACTTTGTCAATAAGACCTGTAGTGTGAACGAACACTTCAGAACTACCATCTTCTGGTACAATGAATCCAAATCCTTTAGAATCATTGAAAAATTTAATTTTACCTTTAAGCATTGTAATATAATAATTGTTAATAAAATACAAATTAGCACATAAGTTTTTAATTTACAAAAAAAATATTCGTGTGCTCGTATTCGAATATGTCTTATAATTAATATTATGTTAAGTAAGTAATGTAGACATTGAGTATTAAACTGATGTAGTTCTTTGGGCAAAACGATTATACGACTATACGAAAAAAGGCTCATCAATTTGATGAGCCTTCTCTGCGCCTCTGCCTTCTCCGCGTCTTTACGTTATTTCTTTTTGAGTGCTTCTATTCGTTTTCTCATTTCGCTCGATTTAGAAAGTTTATCGAGTTTAGCGTACACTTCTTTTAACGATGCCAAGGTATTTAAATCACTTGGTTGAAGTTCTAAT
>JBILKW010000068.1:0-10843 GCA_044376465.1 Sphingobacteriales bacterium
GAGCATTAGGATATACGGTAAACAATAAAAATTATTTTGATACACTTGAAATTCATGCGGGCGAAAAATTAACATCTATTCATAAAGATGCTATTGACCACGAAATGAATTTTAGATACGAAGGCGAGAATGTTTATATTTCTTTAGACGAAACAACCAGCCTAGAAGACGTAAAAGAGATTGTACATATTTTTGCAAGAATAGTTGCGAAAGCAAATGAAGGCGTAATTACAAATACTACTGTTGCCCATTCATTAGGAAATGAAAATATAAGAACAACAGCAATTTTAAGTCACCCTGTATTTAACTCGTACCATTCAGAACATGAAATGTTACGTTACATAAAATCATTAGAAGCAAAAGATTTATCATTATGTCATTCTATGATTGCATTGGGTTCATGCACAATGAAACTAAATGCAACAACCGAAATGGTACCCGTTACATGGCCAGAATTTGGTAAGCTTCATCCATTTGCACCTGCCGATCAAGTAGGCGGATACATGCAGATTTTTGATGAGTTAGAAACAGCATTATGTGAAATTACTGGTTTTGATGCAATGAGTTTACAACCAAATGCTGGTGCACAAGGAGAGTATGCAGGTTTAATGGTTATTCGTGAATATTTAAAAGATAAAGGTGAAGGTCATAGAAGTGTAGTATTAATCCCTTCATCGGCACACGGTACAAACCCTGCAAGTGCAGCAATGGCTGGCTTCAAAATTGTAGTTACAAAGTGTGATGAAAAAGGTAATATAGATGTAGAAGACTTACGCAAACATGCCGAAACTCACAAAAATGATCTAGCAGCATTAATGGTAACCTACCCATCTACTCATGGAGTATTCGAAGAATCGATTCAAGAAATTTGCGCGATGATACACGAATTCGGAGGCCAAGTGTATATGGACGGAGCAAATATGAACGCTCAAGTTGGATTAACCAGTCCGGCTGCAATTGGTGCAGATGTTTGCCACCTAAACTTGCACAAAACATTTTGCATTCCTCACGGTGGTGGAGGCCCAGGCATGGGCCCTATTGGAGTTGCTAAACACTTAGCACCCTTTTTACCAGGACATACCATTGTAAAAACAGGTGGCGAAAAAGCAATTCCTGCTGTTTCTGCCGCTCCTTGGGGCTCTGCAAGCATTTTATTAATTTCTCATGCATACATTGCGATGATGGGTGCAGAAGGTTTAACCAATGCCACCAAATATGCAATCTTAAACGCAAATTATATCAAAGCACGCTTAGAAAGCTCATTCCAAGTGTTATACTCAGGTTCAAACGGACGTTGTGCTCACGAAATGATTTTAGATTGCCGTATGTTTAAAAATGCAGGCATTGAAGTTACCGATATTGCAAAACGATTAATGGATTATGGTTTCCACGCTCCTACTGTTTCATTCCCTGTAGCAGGTACTGTAATGATTGAACCAACCGAAAGTGAGCCAAAATCTGAATTAGATAGATTCTGCGATGCAATGATTTCTATTAGAAACGAAATTACAGAAGTAGAAAACGGTAACGCAGATAAAACAGATAACGTTTTAAAAAATGCACCACATACAGCCGCTGTAATTACTGCCAATGAATGGGAACATTCTTATACTCGCCAAAAAGCAGCTTTCCCATTAACTTGGGTAAAAAATAATAAATTCTGGCCTTCTGTTGCACGAGTTAACGATACTTATGGAGATAGAACTTTAGTTTGTGCCTGCCCTCCCATAGAAACTTATATGGAATTGAACGCATAAGTATTATCTTTAAACTATGAAATGGCAAACTAAAAAAGTTTGCCATTTCTACTTAATAGATTATGAAAAAACTACTTATCTTATCCATATTAAGCCTTTCTATTATATCCATTGGCGCTATTTCAGCATTTGATCATTACAGCTCATTAGAGAATGTTAATGAATATAAAATCGATTTGAAAAAATCGAAAATTCTTTGGTTCATAAAAACGAGTAAAGGAAGTAATAACGGAGAATTACTAATTAATAATGGGGTCATGAAAGAAGAAAATAACTTAGTTAAATCTGCTTTCATTGAAATTGATATGATGGCCATTAAAATTCGTTCCATCCCTCCTGGAATCGTAAATATGAAAGCCGTAACAATTCTAAGTACCGAGAGCTTTTTTGACGTTGCACGTTTTCCAACCTCTACTCTTGAAATTATTCAAACCACCAAAAAAAGTGATACTTCATTTGAAGTATTTGGATTTTTAACCATCAAAGGAAGAAGAAATTCTATTCGTTTTACTATGGATGGTGGATTTAACAACGGACACTTTGAAGGTATAGCAAAAAATATTATTATTAACAGAAATCTGTATAACATTAAATACGTTTCGAGTGTTAATAAAATTGATAAGAAATTAGATACTCAAATAGAAGATTCCATCGACCAAAGTTTTACAATTGACGTTTTCGTAGTAGCAGATAAAACCAATTAAAATAAATTTATAATTACTTTAATATCAAATAACTACAAATTATTTTCTTATTTTTAAAACAAAATTAAAAATTTGTATGTTTAAACATTAAAATCAAATATTATGAAAAAAATCGCATTAAGTTTATTAGTAACTGTTTTGGCTGGTTCAGTATTGGCGGCAAAACCCACAAAAGTAGAAGATTTTAAAGTAGAAGTTTCTAAAAGTAAAGTAACATGGTTAGCAAAAAAAGTAACGGGTGAACATAGCGGTATAGTGGCTTTGTCATCTGGAACATTGGCTGTTGCAAACGGCTCGATTACCGGTGGTAGCTTTACGATTAACATGTCGAGTATTGAGTGTTCAGATTTAGAAGGTGAGTGGAAAGACAAATTAGTAGGTCACTTAAAATCTGATGATTTCTTTAGTGTAAGCAAAAATCCAACCTCAAAATTTGACATCACAAACATTGCCAAAAAAGATGAGGTAACAACCGTTACTGGAAATTTAACTATTAAAGGAATTACACATTCTATTTCTTTCCCAGCATCAATTAGTCAGAAAGGAAATGTAATTGTTGCAATTGCTAAAATTAAAATCGACCGCACAAAATTTGATATTAAATATGGATCGAAATCATTTATAGAAGGGATAGGCGACAAAGCAATTGATGATGAATTTGAGCTGCAAGTGAATTTAGTAGCAATGAAATAACATTAAGTAATGTATAAAGATAAAGGTAGCCTACATTGGCTACCTTTTTTTTTGACTAAAAAAATATTTAAACATCAATACGGTAGCATAAATTCGTTAAAAAAAAATTAACGCAAAAATTATAGAGGGCATTGCATCAAATTCAAATATATAATAAACAAAAAAGAAGCTCTTACAGAGTTTCTTGAGCAGAATTAAATGAGAATGCAGAGTGCTTGATTCGAATTCCACGTTCAAATTCTTCGAATTCAACAATTCCATTTTTATGATCGTGATACATTAAACATTTCCAGTTTTCTGCAATCGCTTGTTTAGCGTATTGATCTCTAAGCTCCATTGCTTTTCTACCATCAAAATCATATTTCGCAATTATTTTGCTAATGACTTGATGTGCCTCTGGCATAACATCGCCTCCATAAAAATACTGATCTGCATTTTCTTGTATTTTTATAACTTGATGATGCGGACAATGTGCACCGGTTATTTCAAAGTAAATGCTAGGATTAATCCAACCATCGCCGTTCATTAATTGTAGTCCGGAGTATCGCCTCAATTCTTCTAAAGGTTCTTTTTTATAAGACTTAGATTCTTTGCTTAGTGCTAATGCAAATTCGTCCGATTGAATAAAATAATCAGCATTTACAAAAGAGGGTTCCCATTTTCCGTTTATTTCCTGCATCATGCCACCGGCGTGGTCGAAATGCAAATGACTCATAATTACCTTCGTAACTTCTTCGGGCTGGTAACCATGTTTGCCTATATTTTCGTGTAACAAGAGTTCACCTTTCTCATTTTTAAAGCCTAAACCAGTATCCAATAGAATTAAATCATTCTGTAATTCTATTAAAAAAGGCTGAACGTGAACAAATAAGGAAGCAGGCCTATCTTTAGGATTATGAATTTGTGGATCAAAAGGTACAAACTGCTTTGATTGATCCACAGAGTAAAACCCTTCGTTTAAGGCAAAAACTTTTGACATTTATGAATAAAATTCTGTAAATATAGAGTAATAGATTTCTGAGCTTTTTGTATCTTACGCATAAATACTATATAAACTATTGATAAATAAGTGATCGCAAAGATATGGAAAAAAGGTGGGTAGAAAACAGATTGTCGGATGAAAAAGTAATATCTCAATTAGCAGATCAGTTAAATATTACTTCCATAATTGCTGAGTTACTAATTAATAGAGGCATTGCTACCTATGAGGAGGCCGAGGCGTATTTTAGACCTCGAATAGAACACTTGCACGACCCCTTTTTAATGAAAGACATGGAGCGTGCCATTGAGCGTATAGAGCAAGCCATTTACCATCAAGAAAAAATATTAATATATGGTGATTATGATGTGGATGGAACCACTTCTGTTGCATTGGTGTATTCCTTTTTAAAATCAATATACAACAACATAGAGTATTATATACCCGATAGGTATAAAGAAGGCTATGGTGTTTCTTACGCCGGTATTGATTATGCTCGAGAGCATAACATCAGCTTAATAATTGCCCTTGATTGTGGGATTAAGGCAAACCAACATGTTGAGTATGCAAAAGAGAATAATATTGATTTTATAATCGGCGACCATCATTTACCTGGCGATGAAATTCCTAGAGCTTATGCAGTTCTAGACCCGAAAAGAAAAGATTGCGATTATCCATATAAAGAACTATCAGGCTGTGGAATTGGTTTTAAATTAGTCCAGGCATATTGCGATAAAAAAGATATACCTTTCGAGAAAATAATTGGTTACTTAGATTTAGTAGCCGTAAGTATTGCATCAGATATAGTACCAGTAACAGGAGAAAATAGAGTTCTAGCGCATTTCGGATTACTTCAATTAAATAATAACCCACGCCCTGGTTTAAAAGCACTCATCAATACAAGTAATTTAAAAGATATCAGTTTAAATGAAGTAGTATTTTTTATTGGGCCAAGAATAAATGCAGCTGGCAGAATTGATCATGCACAACATGCGGTAAGTTTATTAATTGCTGAAACAGAAAAAGAAGCATTTGATTTGTGCGAAGTTGTAAATATTAAAAACAACGAACGAAAAGAATTTGATCAAACGATTACTTCAGAAGCAATTGCATTAATTGAAGAAGATGAAAGTGCAAAGCAAAAAAAGTCTACTGTATTATACAACGCAGCATGGCATAAAGGAGTAATTGGAATTGTAGCCTCTAGGTTAATTGATAAATATTACAGACCAACCATTATCCTAACAGACTCTAATGGCCATGCAGCAGGCTCTGCGAGGTCGGTAAACGGCTTTGATATATACGAAGCCATTAGCGCATGTAGCGATTTGTTAGATCAATACGGAGGACATAAATATGCTGCAGGACTAACGATGCAAAAAGAAAACATTCCGGCGTTTATAGAAAAGTTTGAAAGCATCGTTTCGAATACCATTGAAGACGATTCTTTACACCAAGAAATAGAAATAGAATCTGAAATAATTTTATCTAATTTTGATTCTAAGTTTTACAGAATACTCAAACAGTTTGCACCATTTGGACCATGTAACATGCGACCTGTATTCTTATCAAAACAAGTTCATTTGGCTACTGAGCCTAAGCTTATCGGAAAGAACAATGCAAACCATTTGAAATTTACAATAGTTCAAAATGGAAGTTTTAGTTTTGATTGCATTGCATTTGGACTTGGTCATTACAAAAAACTAATGGAAGAAGCAGAGTCGTTTGATATTTGCTACACCATTGAAGAAAATACTTGGAGAGAAAAAACGAGTATTCAACTAAATATAAAAGACATTCGAATAAACCAAAACTATGTTGGAGCTTAGAGCAGAAAACTTAATTAAAACATACAAAAAAAGAACCGTTGTAAACGATGTTTCTTTTAATGTAAAACAAGGCGAGATTGTAGGTTTATTAGGGCCAAACGGCGCAGGTAAAACTACTTCATTTTACATGATTGTTGGATTAATTAAACCAAATGAAGGTCATATTTATTTACAAAATGGAGCTATTTCTGAAGACATTACTTCTGAACCAATGTATAAACGTGCTCAAAAAGGAATTGGTTATTTAGCTCAAGAAGCATCTGTATTTAGGAAGCTTACAGTTGAAGAAAATATCTTGGCTATTTTACAAATGACCGATTTGAATACATCTGATCAAAAAGATAAATTAGAAGAATTGATTAATGAATTTAGTTTACATAAAGTTCGAAAAAACAGAGGTGATTTGCTATCGGGTGGAGAAAGAAGAAGAACAGAAATTGCTAGAGCCTTAGCTGCAGATCCTTATTTTATTTTGCTAGATGAACCTTTTGCGGGTGTAGACCCTATTGCTGTAGAAGAAATACAAACTATTGTAGCGAAATTAAAAAATAAAAATATTGGAATTTTAATTACCGATCATAATGTTCAAGAAACGTTATCCATTACAGATCGCGCATACTTATTATTTGAGGGCTCTATCCTAAAATCAGGTACGGCAGAAGAACTCGCTGCAGACGAACAAGTGAGGAGAGTATATTTAGGAAAAAACTTTGTATTACGTCAAAAATATATCAATAGCTAATACATGTCATTCGTAAACACCGTTTTATCTTGGGTAATGAAAAAAAGAATTCATCAAATTGAGTTCTTCATGAAATACCCATATGAAGTGCAAGAAGAATGGCTTCACAGCCTAATTCTCACCTCAAAATATACAGAATGGGGTAAAAAATACGATTATAAAAGCATAGAATCTGTAGAAGAATTTAAAAGGCGAGTGCCTATACAAAACTACGATACCTTGAAGCCATATATTGAACGGATGTTGCAAGGCGAGCAAAATGTTTTGTGGCCCTCTGAAATAAAGTGGTTTGCAAAGTCATCGGGAACCACCAGTGATAAAAGTAAATTTATACCTGTAAGTACGGAATCACTAGAAGAATGCCATTACAAAGGTGGCAAAGATTTACTTTCAATTTATTGCCATAACAGACCCGAAACAAAAATATTTACAGGCAAGTGTTTAGTATTAGGCGGAAGCCATCAAATAAATCATCTAAACGAAGAATCACAATACGGAGATTTATCGGCTGTGTTAATTAAAAATTTACCTATTTGGGCAGAGTTTCATCGTACTCCCGAATTATCAATTGCATTAATGGATAATTGGGAAGAAAAAATTGAAAAAATGGCAAATTCTACCATTCCTGTTAATGTTACCAATATTTCTGGAGTGCCAACCTGGACTATCATTTTAGCAAAAAGAATTTTAGAAATAACAGGTAAAGATAATTTATTGGAAGTTTGGCCAAATTTAGAATTGTATTTTCATGGTGCAGTTAGTTTTGCACCTTACAGAGAACAATTCAATAAACTTATTCCGAATAAAGAAATGTATTATTTGGAAACCTATAATGCAAGCGAAGGTTTTTTCGGAATTCAAGATCAAGACAAGTCAACAGAAATGCTATTGATGTTGGATTATGGTATTTATTATGAATTTATTCCCATAGAAGAAATTGACAAAGAGTTCCCAATATCATTAGATTTAAGCGAAGTGGAATTGAACAAAAATTATGCTATGGTAATTAGTACCAACGCAGGTTTATGGAGATATATGATTGGCGATACTATAAAATTTACGTCCTTAGCACCTCATCGATTACAGATAACTGGAAGAACAAAACATTTTATAAACGCATTTGGTGAAGAGTTAATTATTGACAATGCTGAAAATGCATTAATTGTAGCATGCAAAGAAACGGGTGCAATAATAAAAGACTATACAGCTGGGCCAATTTATTTTGGGGATGCAAACGCAGGAGGGCACGAATGGATTATAGAGTTTGAAAAACAACCAAGTTCTATTGAACTTTTTAACACCACACTCGATAATAGTTTGAAAACATTCAACTCGGATTACGAGGCTAAACGCAATGGCGACATTGCTTTACAATTTCCAACTATACACGTTGCACCAGAACACACTTTTTATAATTGGATGAAGAGCAAAGGTAAACTAGGAGGTCAACACAAAGTACCACGTTTAGCTAACAATAGGCAATACCTCGACGAAATTTTACCTTACATTACTCTTTAGGTTTGCGCACTAATGCATTAGAACCGTAAATGCATAAGGTAATACCTGCAACAGTTTGAGTAGTATTTACATTCACAAATGGAACTAAAGCTACTCCAAAATCATAAACAGGTTTAAAAATTATTTCACCTTGAATTTGTATTCCAATTCCGAATGATTTTTCACCACTAATGGTTCTTAAAGTATCTGTTGGGTAATAATTGGTGTAACCTAGAGATGGGCCTACAAAACCTGCAAATTTCCAGTACTGTTTTTCTACCCTATAAATACCTCTAGAAAATTTGAATTCATGTAAATAAACACTCGCTCCGCCAAAGGCTAAATAATTTTGTGTATGTGCACGATAGCCTACATTCCACAAACGATCAAGCTTATCAAAATAATGGTAATCTATACTCATGTTTGCATTTACAAAATTACTAATTGAAGGATACACGTTGGGGCCGAAACCAAAAGTTACCCAATTGTTTCGCTCCTTAAATTTATACTCGCCAATGTAATATTCTAAAAACTCTTTCGGTTTTTTTTCGGCAGGTACCAATTCTGGTTTTTGAGCACTCACAAAAGTGCTACAAAAAAAAACTGAAAATAAAATTAAGATGCAATTTTTAAGCATTATGAACTAAATTTTTCTTTGGAAAAACAAGTGAAGCTACTATACTCAAGGTTAAAATAGCTACAATAACAATTAAAGAATGTACCGTTTCAAACCCAACACTATGCAACCAATCATGCGCCAACATTTTTACTCCAATAAAAGTTAATAAAAATGCAAGCCCCACTTTTAAATAATGAAATTGGTGTATCACATTTACTAATAAAAAGAACATTGATCTTAGTCCTAAGATTGCAAAAATATTAGAGAAAAATACAATGTAAGGATCTTTAGTTACTGAAAATATAGCGGGGATTGAATCTACCGCAAAAATTAAATCAGTAAACTCAATTACAATCAATACTATAAACAATGGAGTAATCATTTGCACCCCCTTACGTTTTATAAAAAAGTTTTTACCTACATATTTAGGATATACTTTAAATATTTTAGAGGCAAATTTTACTGCCGGATGATTTTCTGTTTCAACTTTATCTTCGTCGTTTCTTTTTACAAACATCATAATGCCAGTATAAACTAAAAACGCACCGAATATGTAAAGAATCCATTCGAACTCCCTAATCATAGTAGCTCCAAGAAATATAAACAAAAAGCGCATTAAAATGGCTCCAAGTATTCCCCAAAACAATACACGGTGGTAATATTTTTCGCGCACATTAAAAGCTGTAAAAATTAATACTATCACAAATATATTATCTACAGATAGAGCATACTCAATTAAATAACCTGTTATAAACTCAAGCGATAAGTTGTTTTTATATATTTCTAAACTAGCTGTAAAATCTGTAGGCACTAAACTTATGTTATGTTTATTCGCTAAGGTTATTTCTTGTAAGCGTTCCATGGTAGTTATACCATGTATCCACTCTCCATGCAAACTAATTAAAACATAAAAACTCAGTGCACAACAAACCCATATTAAACTCATAATAAGAGCTTCCTTATATTTGATGATGTGATCTTTTTTATTAAATACACCCAAATCAAACGCTAGCATAAGCACAATAAAAACCGCAAAACCTGCTATAAATAGTATCTCATTACTCATGTTTATTTTTTTCTTTCTGTTGTATATTTTACCAATTCTTCTAAAGATTCTCTTGCACGATTATCCGGAAAACTATCCAATAAAGAAAATGCTATTTTTTGAAAGTAGAGCATCTTTTCTTCAGCATACATCAGCCCTCTTTCTGTACGCACAAAATCAATCACCTCTTGCACTTTATCTGGTTCTTCGTGGTGATTTTTCACTAAGTTGATAATGTGTTTTTTCTGTTTAGTTTTCGCATTGTTTAATGCATATATCAGTGGCAGCGTTATTTTTTTTTCTTTTATGTCAATTCCTTTCGGTTTGCCGATATCATCATATCCAAAGTCTAATAAATCATCTTTTATTTGAAAAGCCATGCCAATGTACTCTCCAAATTGTTTCATTTTGGCTACTACTTCCTCTGATGCATTAGCAGAAGCAGCACCACTAGCACAACATGAAGCGATAAGAGAAGCTGTTTTCTGACGAATAATTTCGTAGTAAACATCTTCTACTATATCCAATCTTCGTACTTTTTCAATTTGTAAAAGTTCTCCTTCACTCATTTGTTGTACCGCATCTGAAACAATTTTCAATACTTTGTGCTCATTATTTTCTACAGATAACAACAAACCTCTGGCCAATAAAAAATCGCCAACGAGTACTGCAATTTTATTTTTCCAAACAGCATTGATAGAGAGAAATCCTCTTCTTTCATAAGCATCATCTACCACATCATCATGCACTAACGATGCCGTATGCAAAAGTTCTACAAGAGCAGCAGCTCGGTGAGTAGATTCTGAAATACCTCCGCAAAGTTGTGCCGAAAAAAACACGAACATTGGACGCATTTGTTTTCCCTTACTTTTGTAGATGTAATGCGTAATTCTATCCAATAATGGAACAGAGCTCTTCATCGAAGATTTGAATTTCTCTTCGAAAGCTGCTAGTTCGTTTTCTATTGGTTTACGAATT
>JBILKW010000069.1:0-10732 GCA_044376465.1 Sphingobacteriales bacterium
TAATTGTTCTGTTTGCGAAGGAAGCACATCAGAATAAATATCGTTTAAATATTTTTGGTTATTAGCAACATTCCATTCTCTACTAGTTTTGTTAAATGAATGTGCAGATGGCCCAATACCCATGTATCTAGATCCTTCCCAATAAGAAGAGTTGTGCTTAGAGTAATAGCCAGGCTTTGCGAAATTAGATATTTCATAATGATCGTATCCATTTGCAGCCAACTCTTCCATTAAGATCTCGAACTGCGAAGCGGCCTGTTCTTCGTCTATCGGTTTCTGCTTTTTCTTCTCCACCCAATTTCCTAATGCAGTACCTTTCTCAACGGTTAAGGCATACGATGAAATATGTGGGACTTCTAACTCTAATGCTTGCTGAATATTATCTAACCATTCTCTATCGGTTAAATTGGGTGTGCCGTAAATCAAATCGATGCTGATGTTTTCTATACCAATATCTTGTGCACGTTTTATGGAAGTTAAGGCTTCATCTTTATGATGTGCACGGTTCATCCAGACTAAATCTCTATCAATAAACGACTGCACTCCAATGCTTAACCTATTGATACCGACTTGGTGTAAAGCATATAAATGCTCTTTGCTTAAATCGTCTGGGTTCGCTTCTAATGTAATTTCAGGCACTGCACTAAGTTGGAATCGATCGTATATTGCTTGTAATATTTTTTCAATGTCGCGGGCAGGTACTATAGAAGGGGTTCCGCCTCCAAAATAGATAGTTTTAACCTCTTCATTTATCAAATAATGCTTACGCATTTCTATTTCGCGTACTAAAGCTTCAATCATTTCGTCTTTATACTTTAAAGAAGTATTGAAATGAAAATCGCAATAATGACACGCTTGTTTACAAAAAGGAATATGTATATAAATACCAGCCATAAGACGAATTTCAACAAATTTCAATTAATTTAGCCCTAATGAAAAGCCCTTTTTTCATCTTACTCTTTATTTTGTTGTCTGAAAGCTCTTTAATTGCTCAAGATAACACTTATTTTTTAAGCATACAGCCTAAATTACCTAATGTTATTAATTCGGTTAAAATAGAATTTAAAGACACCCTTAAATTAAACAATGAGGTTTTGTATTTCGAGAATAAACTGCGTGCCGCAGGGTACATAAATTTCAGAAAAATACAAGATACTACCATTGCCAACGTACGTAACTTGTTATATAATTATGGTGAGGTGTGGACCTGGGGACTTGTAAAATTAGGAGATAATTTAGTGGATTTACTCCCGAAATCTGAATTGAAAAATAGTATTAAACCAGATCGAGTAATACAAGTTGATTTACTTTCAGTGGCGATTGAGGAAGTGCTTACATATGCAGAAGAGCATGGATATCCTTTTGCTGAAGTTAAATTTGATAGCATTCAAATTGTTAATAATAAAGTAAATGCACAACTCAATTTAATTCTTAACCCCTTAATAGAATTCGACACCTTAACTATTATCGATAAGAATATAATTAAACCATCTTTTTTGAGTTCGTACATAGGCATTAAATACGGAGATGTTTATAATGAAAAAAAAATAATAGCCATACAAAACAGAATAGATGAACTTGGATTTATACGATTGAAATATCCGCCGAAGGTATATTTTGCTAATAATACAGCCAATGTAGTTTTAAATCCTGAAAAAAGAAACGCTAATAAATTCGACGGACTAATTGGCGTTCAACCAAATGTAAATAATCAAAAAACTGCCATAGTGGGGCAAGCACAATTATACTTGGTAAACTTATTAGGTCGTGGCGAAAAAGCATCGATAGATTTTAAAAGTCAAGCGAACGAAACACGCGATTTAAAAATAATGCTTAATTATCCTTTCGTTTTTTCAACCTCGTTTGGCTTAACAGCTAATCTCGATATTCGCAGGCAAGATACAAGCTTTTCTATTTTAGGAAGAGCCATAGCAATACAATACTTACTGAAAGGAAATAATCAATTAAGTTTGGTATACAGGGTTAATGAAAGTAATCTATTGTCTGTAAAAAAATATACAAATACAAATGTGCTTCCGGAAAATTTAGATGTTGATAAAAAATCCTATGGAATTACTACCTTATTTGAAGAATTAGATTATAGAATTAATCCTAAAAAAGGCTACAATATTACAAGTTCAGCTTTATTCGGCACCCGTAAAATAACTAAAAATGAAGGAATTGCAGACACTTTGTATGAAGGAATAAACTTAATTAACACACAAATACAGCTGTCGCTCGGTGTTAAGAAATATTTCAACTTAATAGGTAAACATGTTGTACTATTGTCGTACAAAACAGAATGGATAGACAGTGAAAAATTATTTAATAATGAATTATTGAGAATTGGAGGTATCAATGATTTACGTGGATTTGACGAAGAAAGTATTTTTACATCGTATTATTGGATTTCTACTTTTGAATACCGCTTTTTATTGGATCGAAATTCTTTTTTTAGATTATTTTACGATCAAGCATATTATGTAAATAAAGTACTAAATACTAAAGATTATCCATTTGGAATAGGAGCAGGAGTTCAAATACAAACTATTGCAGGGATGTTACAATTAAATTACGCATTAGGTGCGCAGGCAAATTCTGGAATTAATTTCCAAACAGGTAAGGTTCATTTTGGAATCATTAATTATTTTTAAACTTTTGCATAATGAACACTAGCCGACTTTTTCTATTGTATATTTTACTTCAGCTAACATTTTTTTTTGCACAAGCTCAAGAGGTAAATAGAGAACTGGATACAACTAATTACATCAACCCAAATTATTTTGTACCTATTGATACAGACAATAGATATTACGTTCTTATTGATTCTGCTATACTTACGCCTAGTGATACGTTTAAAAAGATTGTACTCAATAAATATTCCGGCAATACATTTAATTATGCAGATAGTACAATAAAATTAGATACTCGTAAATATATAAATAGAAATACAATTAAACTACGCAAAAGCCCAGACCAATGGATTGTATTTGTGTTTATGGTTATTGTGTTATTGTATGTATTGATTAGAAATATATATAACAAAACCTTATCAATCGTCTTTCAGGCGTATTGGAATGATAGGGCAATTAGCCAATTTACGCGTGACGATAATTTTTTTAAAATGCGAAATACACTTTTGTATTTTGTATTATTTGCTATGGTATATGGTTTGCTCATAGAGTACATTTTAAATTATTATGGAATAGAAATAATAGCAAATGATTCAGATGAGTTTTTATTTTTAACGGCATCGGCTATTATTTTTTACATTGCAAAGTTTATTTTGATGAAATTCGCTGGGTATATTTTTTCAATACGAAAGTTAATGTCTGGCTATTTAGCTATCATCTCCATATCGAATTTCATATATTCTATTTTCATTATTCCACTTTTGCTTTTGTATTACTATTTACCACATGAATATAAAGGGTTAGCGTTTTACTTAATGTTGATTTTGTTTTGTTTTAATACCATATACAAGTATCTAAGAACAGGAGCATTTATATTTAATAATTTTCAGTTTCCTAAATTTTATTTATTTCTCTATCTTTGCAGCCTTGAAATAATGCCATTGTTAATTATCTACAAAGTGTTTCTAGCATAATTATTGCCAGGAGAGTATAATAAGAGAGGTATGGATAAGAAATTGAAAGTAAAAAGCATTTTGGTAACACAACCAAAACCCGAATCAGATAAGTCGCCATTCTTTGAATTAGCTAAGAAATACAATTTAAAGATTGATTTTAGGCCATTTATTCACGTAGAAGGGATCCCTGCAAAAGAATTCAGGAAGGAAAAGCTTAATCCAATGGACTTTACTGCGGTAATATTTACGAGCAGAAATTCAATTGATCATTATTTTAGAGTGTGCGAAGAGCTGAGAATAGAAGTTTCTTCAGAAATGAAATATTATTGCATTACAGAAGCTGTAGCCTTATATATGCAGAAGTATGTCCAATATCGTAAGCGAAAAGTATTCATAGGAAAGCAAACTACGGCAGAACTAATTGAATTGTTAAAAAAACATAAAGACGAAAAATATTTTTACCCGTGTACAGACGTCCATACAGATGAAATACCGGTATTTATGAGAAGCAGTGGGTTCAACTTTTCTGAAGCTGTAATATACCGCACCGTGTGTAGTGATTTATCTGATTTAGCAGAAGTAAATTATGATATGATCGCATTTTTTAGCCCCTCAGGCATAAAGTCCTTGTTTAAAAATTTTCCTGATTTCAAGCAAAATAATACCAGAATAGCCACTTTTGGGCCAACTACCGCTAAAGCTGTGATAGATGCAGGTTTAAACATTGATGTGCAAGCGCCTAGTCCTCAGGCACCTTCCATGACGATGGCCATAGAGGAATATGTAAAAACCGCAAATAAATAAGAATTTCGTTTTTAGGTGCCAATTTTCTTCATTGAAACATTTCAAACTAAAAATCAATGAAATGATTGCAAAATTTGCATATAGATAATATTATGCTAATTTTGAAATCCTGGTTTAAGGGTTATTATTGGAATTAATGAAGAACAAATTTAGATTGCTGCTAGTAGTAATACTATTTGTAAGTTTTAAAACATTTGCACAGCAAGATCCGCAATATTCGCACTATATGTTTAATGGGTTTGTATTTAACCCTGCATTAGCTGGTAGCAAAGAATCTTTAAGTGCTTTGGGTTTATTCCGTACACAATATGTTGGAGTAGATGGTGGTCCACAAACTCAAACCATAAGTGCACACATGCCATTGCCAAGTATAACAAGTGGAGTGGGTATTCACATCATTAATGATCAAATAGGTGCTGGAAACGCTAGTTTGAGTTTCATGGCATCCTATGCATATAAATATCAATTAGCAAATGGTACATTGTCTGGCGGAATAGGTTTAGGATTTATACAAAGAACACTTGATGGAACAAAATTAATTACGGGAGTACCGGGCGACCCTGTGGTCCCAACCGGCAAATTGAATGCCCTAAAATTAGATGTCAATGCAGGTGCATTTTACAATACGGAGCTGTATTATGTTGGATTATCTGCTACTCACTTAACAAGACCTAACATGGGTTTTGATGGTGTTGCGGCATCCGAATACCAGAATGTGATACATACGAACTTAGTTGCAGGGTACAATTGGAATATCTCTCCAACCTTGGATGTTAAGCCATCTGTACTGTTAAAATACTCAAAGGCAGTTTCATTCGATTTGAATGCAATGGCGTTTATCAATCAAAGATTTTGGGGCGGGCTATCGTACCGCTTAAATGAGTCGTTAATTGGCATTGTAGGGCTAAATATCACTCCAGCAATTAAATTTAGCTACGCATATGACTATACTTTGAACAATTTAAATGTAGCAAGTTCTGGATCACATGAGGTAATTTTAGGGTACGATGTGATCATCAAAAAGAAAATAAAAACGGATGTAATCATAAAAACACCCCGTTTTTTATAGTTTAAATGCAATTTTTATACTATTCACCGAAATTTTCCGTTCAAAAGCGCTACTCCATAAGGTTATTTTTTAAAAAATAAAAACTGTATTCAAATAAAATTATTCACATTCGTTCTTTATAATTTAGTTTAATATGCTAAATTTGTATTTACGGCTTATTTAATTAATTATATAAAAGCAAATTTTTAGTAATGCTTGTTATGAAAAAAATCACATTGTTCTGTTTAGCGGGACTAACAACTGTTGTAAGCAGCTGTGGGTTAAACTCCGGTAATGGAGAATTGGTTGGGTCGAACGATCGTCCTAGCTTTAAGCCATTTATTCCTTTTGGAATGGTTTACGTTCCATCTGGTACTTATCATTTGGGTCAGTCTGATCAAGACATTGCCTATTCTCAGGTTGCGCACAATCGCCAAGTGAGTATTAGTGCATTCTACATGGATGAAACCGAAATTACTAACAACGAATACCGTCAGTTTACAGAATATGTACGTGACTCAATCGTAAAAAAGACATTGGGTGGTGAGCATATTTTGCAAGATGCAGATGGTAAAGAGTATTTAAACTGGAAAACAAAGTTGAATTACAACGATCCAACTGTTGTTGAAGCTTTAGCTGAGTTGTATTACCCAGAAGAAGAGAGAATTTTCGGTAGAAAAGAGATAGATAACCGCAAGTTGATTTATCATTTAGAGTGGTTCGATCTAACTTCTGCTGCTAGTAAATCTAACAGAGATAAGCCTCGTACACAGTTTATTGTTAAAGAAGATATTCAAGTTTACCCTGATACATTATGTTTCATTTCAGATTTTGCGTATGCATTAAATGATCCGATGGTAGAAAAATATTTCTGGCATCCAGCATATGACGAATATCCGGTTGTGGGCGTTAACTGGAAACAAGCTCGTGCGTTCACTATTTGGAGATCGAGAATGTTAGATGATTTTAAACGTTCACAAGGAGAAGCTGTGATGAATCAGTATCGTTTACCTACAGAAGCTGAGTGGGAATATGCATCTCGCGGCGGTCGCGTTAATGCTGATTACCCATGGGGTGGTCCGTATGCTAGAAATAGCAGGGGATGTTTATTAGCTAACTTTAAACCAGGTCGTGGTAATTATGGCGACGATGGTGGCATGCACACTGTTAAGGTAACTTCTTATTTCCCAAATGATTTCGGATTATACAACATGTCTGGTAACGCAGCAGAATGGACAAGCACTTCTTACGATGAGTCTGCAGTAGTATTTATACATGACATGAATCCTAACTACACCTACGAAGCGAAGCCAGATGATCCAGAAGTGCTGAAACGTAAAGTTATACGTGGCGGTTCTTGGAAAGACATAGGTTTCTTTATGCAAAACGGTACACGTAGCTATGAATTCCAAGATACGGCGAAATCATATATCGGTTTCCGTTGCGTAATGTCGTACATGGGTCGTTCAATTTCTGATGAATAATATTTCAGCAAAAACGATAACAATAAAACAATCAATTAATTTATACAAAAAATCAAATCATCTATTAAAATGGGCAACTACAAAAAACTAATGGCCAAAGTTTATGGTATTGGCGCGGCTATCGTAATTATCGGTGCATTATTTAAAATTTTACACTTAAAATTTGCAAACGAATTATTGATTGTTGGTTTAACAACAGAGGCGTTAATATTTTTCCTTTCTGCATTTGAAAAACCACATGAGGAATACGACTGGTCTTTAGTTTATCCAGAATTGGCAGGAATGGATGCTCATGGCAAACCGGCTAAAAATGCTAACAATGGAACTGTTTCACAACAGTTAGATCAAATGCTTGAAGATGCTAAAATAGGCCCAGAATTAATAGAAAGTTTAGGTACTGGATTACGCACATTTGGCGATAAAGTAAGTACGATTTCAAACGTAGCAGATGCTGCAACTTCATCAAATGAATTTGCAAGTAAATTAAAGCAAGCAACAAAATCAGTTGACGAGTTAACATCTGCCTACTCAGAAGCATCCTCTTCTTTGTCAGAAATTGCTGCTTCATCTACAGATTCTAAAATGTATCACGAACAAGTTCAAACCTTAGCAAAAAATCTTTCTTCGTTGAATGCGATGTACGAATTAGAATTGCAAGATTCGAATAATCACCTCAAAACATTAAATAAATTTTACGGAAACGTAAGTGAAACCATGCAAAACTTTAGCGATTCATTAAACGACGCTAGAGCATTTAAGGATGAAGTAGGCAAATTATCTAAAAACTTAGCCTCACTAAATGCTGTGTATGGTAATATGTTATCGGCAATGACCGTTAAGGCAAACTAATTAAAGGTTTTATATCTACTTAAAGATTAAATTAATTAAAAAAGATGGCAGGTAAAGAAACCCCAAGGCAGAAGATGATCGGTATGATGTACTTAGTGTTAACAGCGATGTTGGCATTAAACGTCTCAGAAGAATTTATGAATGCCTTTAAATTAGTAAACGACGGTTTAGAAACAACAGCACAGAATTTTGCAGCGGCTAATAAAATGACTTATGATGCATTTGAACAGTCGATGAAAAATGATCCCAAAAAGACAGGTCCATACCGTGATAAAGCATTGCAAGCTCAAAAATATTCACAAGAATTAGATAAATACATTATTGAGTTGAAAAAAGAGCTTACAGCTGAAGCTGGTGGTATTGATGAAGAAACGGGTGATATTGCAAAAAGAAGTGATATGGAAATTGGTGTTCAATTAATGGTTACGAATAAAAAAGGTACTGGCTTAAAAGCAAAAATTTTAGATACCAGAAATAAATATCTTGCGTTGGTTGACCAATCAGATCGTTCTAATTTTGATTTTAGCTTAAATGCAATTGAACCAGGACCAGATAAAGAAGGCATCAAAAAAACATGGGAGGTTAAAAATTTCGAGGGTGTGCCCGTAACAGCAATTGTTACTATTCTATCCAAAATACAAAATGACAATAAAAATGCTGAAGCAGAGGTTACTAAGTACTTATTAAGTAAAATTAATGCATCAGATTTTAAGTTCGACCAGTTAGAGGCTACAGTAGTAGCACCTACAAGCTATGTGTTAGTTGGGCAAACGTATGAAGCAGATGTGTTTATCTCTGCATCAAGTTCAACGCAAAACCCAAGCATTGTTGTGGGCGGACAAACGTTAAAAGTGGAGAATGGCAAAGGTAAATATGCTGTAACACCTAATAAAGAAGGCCTAGTGAAATGGGGAGGTGTTATAAACGTAAAAGGACCAGACGGCGAAATTAAACCTTACAAATTTGAAGCAGAATACCAAGCAGCAAAACCTACTGCAGTAGTATCGGCAGATAAGATGAACGTGTTTTACGTAGGTGTTGATAACCCAGTTTCTATTTCTGCGCCAGGTGTTCCGAAGAATAAAATTAAAGCAAGCATTAATGGCGAAGGTTCTAGTATTTCAGGCTCAAACGGAGTATACACAGTTCGTGTAGCAAAACCAGGTACAAAAGTAATGGTTACTGTTTCTGCTGAAGTTTCTAAAGGACAGGTAAAGAATTTAGGTGGCATGGAGTATCGTGTAAAGCGTATTCCTGACCCAGTTGCTAAAGTAGCAGGCATCACAAGTGGTAGCATTTCTGCTTCTTCGTTAAAAGCGCAAAGAGGTGTATTTGCAGTATTAGATAACTTTGATTTCGATTTGAAATTCAACGTTAAATCTTTCACGGCAATTATTATTAGAGCACGCCAAGACTTATTACGTTTACAATCTAACTCTGCAGCGATTACTCCAGAGATGTTAGGTGCAATGAACGGTTTAGGACCCAAAGACAAAGTGATATTTGATGATATCGTTGCTTCTGGCCCAGATGGTACAAACAGAAAATTGAATTCAGTAGTGATTTCAATTCAGTAATTGAAATCACTCTATAGTATTATAGATATGAAAAATAAATTTATCTTATCACTGATTACCTTGCTCTTTGCAGCAAGCATCAGTTTCGCGCAAACGGAACCGCCTTTAGATGGGGTGTACCAAAAAATTAACGTGAAAACAGCAAACGTAACTCCATATGCTCCTTTAAGAGAAGCCGATGCATTGTGGGCTAAACGTGTTTGGAGGGTTATTGATTTGAAAGAAAAACAAAATCTTGTAATGACGTACCCAAGAGCTAAGCTAATTGACGTAATTATGGATGCAGTGTTAGCTGGTGAGCTAACTGCTTACAACCCAAATCCAAGCGGACCAAAAGATTTTGGCGACGAATTTAAAGTGCCAATGACGCCTGAAGAGGTAGCTCAAATTGGCGCAGGTACGGACACCACAGATGTCGAGCAATTAGATGGTACTTTTCAAACTGTTATTACGGTTCGTGAGTTAAATCGTGATGATGTGGTAGCGTATCGTATAAAAGAGGATTGGGTTTTCGACAAACAACGTTCTATTTATGAGCCACGTATTATTGGAATCGCTCCAATTTTAATTTACAGAAATTCATCTGGAGAAGAAGTAGGTAAAGGCCCTTTGTTCTGGATCTATTTCCCTGAAGCACGTAAAGTATTTTCTAATGCTGAAGTGTTTAACCGCCAAAATGACGCTGCTCGTTTTAGCTATGATGATTTATTTACTCAACGTTTGTTTAGTAGCTACATCACTAAATGGTCTAACGAAAAAGATTTCCGTATTGAAGATTATGCAACTGGTATGGATGGTTTAATCGAGGCAAATAGAATCAAACAAGCATTGTTCGAATTCGAACATGATTTGTGGGAATACTAGATTCTAGAAGGTAGATATTAGAATTTATAATTTAGATATTAGAATTTTTTAAAAGAGAGCTGCATTTAATGTGGCTCTTTTTTGTTGGAGATTTTTTTTATTGAAAAAATTCTTTCAGTGCAAGCAATTGCTTTTTGTTGAGTATTTCGCTCAATTCTTCTTCGCTGGCTTCTCTAATTCTTTTTACCGATTTAAATTTTATCAGCAATTTTTCGATGGTAGTTTTACCTACTCCTGAAATTTCTTCTAACTCAGATTTGAGTGTTCCTTTATTGCGTTTACTTCTATGGAAGGTTATGCCGAAACGATGTGCTTCGTCTCGTAAATGTTGTATAATTTTTAAACTCTCCGATTTTTTATCAATATACAATGGCAAAGAATCTCCAGGATAGTAAATCTCCTCCAATCTTTTTGCAATACCTATAACCGTCACTTTTTTATCAATGCCTAGCTTTGCTAAACTTGCTACTGCAGATGATAGTTGGCCTTTGCCGCCATCAATAACAATTAATTGAGG
>JBILKW010000001.1:0-29837 GCA_044376465.1 Sphingobacteriales bacterium
TTGTGTTACGCTCTAAACATACCACTTATAGCTTGTAATAGCTTAGAAACTTTGTATGAACAAGCGAAAATAAATCAACCTCACCATCATCTTTATATTCCATTAATTGATGCACGTAGGATGGAGGTGTATACTTGCAGCTATTCTGAAGCAGGAAATATATTGGAGGAGATAAGAGCTGTAATTGTGGATGAACATACATTTTTAGATTCATTAACAAAATCAAAAATTTTATTTTTTGGGGATGGTGCTGCTAAAATAAAGCAGATGTATGCACTACACAAAAATGCAGAGTTTTTAGAAGAGTTGTATCCATCTGCTAAGTTTATGCAAACACAGGCACTCTCCTATTTTGAGCAACAAAGATTTGAAGATGTTGCTTATTTCGAACCCTATTATTTAAAAGAGTTTTATTTCAATACATAAAAAAAACCGATTGCATTTTACAACAATCGGTTTTTTTATGTATTGGTTTGAGCATTACTCAAGAATCGTAAATTCTACTCTTCTGTTTTTAGCTTTACCTGCTGCTGTATTATTGTCTGCTATTGGTTTTGTTGGGCCGTATCCCTTAGCAGTAACACGTACTGCATCTACCCCATTATCTATAAAATATTGTTTAACAGCATCAGCTCTGGTTTGAGATAACTTCATATTTGATGCAGCTTTACCGGCATTGTCAGTATGTCCTTCGATTAATAATTTGAAAGATGGTTTTTTCAACAATAACTCATTTAACAATTTTAATGATTCGAATGACGATTCTGAGATCACAGATTTACCTATTTCAAAATTTAAATTAGTAAAGACTTTATTAATTACTTCTTGCTCTTCAACAGTAAGATCCACTTTCTGAGGAATTAAAGGGCAACCGTAGTTCTCAACCGGACCTTCAACATTAGGGCATTTATCATCTTTATCAAAAGTTCCATCGTTGTCGGTATCAGCCCATGGGCAACCTTTATTTTCTATTGGTCCTACAGAATTTATGCAAGAGTCAACATCATCAAAAATACCATCGGCATCTGTATCTGGGCACCCACTATTTATGAGTAAACCTGCAAGAGTAGGGCATTTATCATCCTTATCTGGAACACCATCAGTATCTGCATCGGGCCATGGACATCCTTTATTTTCTGCGGGGCCAGCAGTCATTGGGCAAGCATCGTCTTTATCTAAGATGCCGTCTTTATCAACATCTGGCCATGGGCAACCTTTATTTTCTGCAGGGCCACTAAAATAAGGGCAATCGTCTATTACATCTAACACTCCATCCATATCAGAATCTGCTGGCAATGCAGCCAAGGGTTGAGCCTGTTTACGAGGGCACCTGCCAAAGCCCCAAGCAATACCAAAGTTAAAATCGGCACCTAAGCCTAAGCTAGGCTTCTTTGTATGGTCTGCTAACTGTTGTGTAACTTGGTATGTATTTAATATTTTTTCTGAACCAAAATACAAATCTAATCCTCTATTTCTCCATAAAAATTGACCACCAATCGAAGCAAAGCCTCCAGTATTATAACTTCCTAACGCAATGAAATTTATTCTTCTAAATACTCTAATATTGTTAATGAACACTAAATCTAAATTATCAACATAAATTGGTTTAGATACAATAATAGTTTGGTGCAACCAATTTGACCAACGATATTGTGCCGAAAACTCTACTCTCGTTTGCAATCTTGATCTGTATGAGCCCGTAACGGTATCAAATGTAAAAGTTGAAAAATCTTTCAGAATAGAATCTTGTACCGCTGAATCTGCTAATGCCGGAATACCTGTATATCTTACCGTTTTACCTAATTTGTATGTCTGAGATTGATTGTTCCATGTGATGCCCCCTAAATCTAATACAGCGGCACTAATGGTTAATTTACGGCTAACATCTAATTGCAAACCTCCAGAAAATGCGAAACCTGTATTTTTCATCACATTGGTTGCAATTTGATCGGTATTATCAGGATCAACAGATGTCCTAATTTCACCATTTACCGTAATATCAATTGTATCTCCTTGTGCTGAGGTTGTAAATTTGGTATCTTTTATGTCGAAGTCAACATTTGCAGCTCCTACTAAATAACCTACTTTAAACCCTCCGGATAGATTTTTATAGATCTGACGGCGATAACCAAAACCTGTTTCAATATAAGCATTTGCTCCTCCACCTATATCCAAAAACCCATCAATAGATTTACCTCTATATGGATAATTCCCCTGGGTAATAAAATTAAAAATACCATTGTTTATATTAAAACCGGCTTCCATTTTTAATTGTGAATACAGGGAAATTTCTCCTCCATGCTTTTTACCCGCCCTAAACTTCAACATAAAAATATTGTAGTTTATTCTATTACTAAATGAATTATCAGCCCCATTTTCTAAACTCAATTTAGATAGGTTCTCACTTGCTAAAAAGGATTTTATGAAATCGTTTGCTTGTCCGGTTATGCTAAAATCAACTCCCATTGATGGGAAAATAAAAAAGTTTGTTGCCCAAGATCTACATGAGTCTGTAGTACGATGATGGGGGTTTTGAATTCCATCATACAATGTTCTTGTATAATATAGAGAATACTTTTGTGCACTTACACTAGATGCTATTACCAATAATAGCATAGGCAAATATATATATCGAATTTGTCTTTTCATAAGTAGTCTGATTTGCTATTATTAGTACTTTATTTGATTGGTTTAGCGGTTACACCTAGCCTAGCTTTTGTATCAAAACCTAATTTGTAATCTGTATAGATTTTAGGACTGATACCTGGTGCAGTGTTTAGCTTAGCTTTTACTCCAAGTTTTTTGGCAACCTTTATTTTTTCTAATAAATTAGCAGACAAGCCCACGGTAAAAGTTGACTTAGTAGGACTAACAACTTTAATTTCTCCTCCAACTAATCCTGTAGTGCCAGCAGCCAATCTTATTTGAGCTAATTTAGCAACAGAATCTAATGCTCCATTTAATGCATTTAAATCTAGATCAATTTCATATGGGAAACCATTAGAAATGGTAAAGAATAATGTTCCAGTATCTAATCTTGCAATATTGCTATCTAAGTTTGCTTGAGCGAATAAATCGAAATCATAATTTGACTCTAATCGTAACTGATTAAATGATATTGCAAAGGGAATTGTAGCATCTACGGTTAATTGCAAGTCGCTATTTTGATGAAAAAAATAACCGTAAGGATCTGGATTATTAAATGTAGTAGCTACCCCAGCAGTAACTTTAATAGTGGTTGGAAAATTAGTTAACACATCAGCTAAATTACTGGTAGATTCATTAATAATCGTTAAATTACTTTTAGAATTGGGCTCATTATTAGAGGCAATACTAGATTGTTGGATATTTAAATTTAAAGGGTTTAAGGCAACTTTTGCATTGGTTACTCCATTAGTAGATTCTAAGACGATGTTCATCCCTAATGGTATTCCCATCTTACTAATGAAATCTAATTTAACATCAACATCCTCTAGGTTGAGGCTACCAGATTTAATTCCCTTGTAGGTTTCTTTAGGGACCAATGAAGTGGTATTGCTCGTAGATATTGTTGTAGATAATAATTGTTGTAATATCCCTGATTTACCTTGCCAGAACTTTAAGTTATAGCTCATAAATTCAACCTGAATAAATCCAGTTCCCCCTCCAGGCCCTACTATTGGAGTACCTGTGGTAGTTGTAAATGCCATAAGCACTTTACTGGTATCTAAGCCAGTTTTTCCACTCAAATCCCAAATACAATTTGTTAAGGTAAATTCTTTCTCAAACGGAGTACCTGGTGTTGCCGAAACATTTATTGGTCCTGAAGAAAAAGAAGTACCGCCAGTGGTTAAACCCGGTATATTTACAATTAAATCATTATAAGCAAAACTGTGTGAGTTTGTTATGATTATTTTGAAAGTAAGTTCATTAAACGCCAATTTACGAACCATGCTTGTTCCTAAATTTAAGTTGATGTCTAGTAGTTCTTCCGAAGGAAATTGAATGTTTGCTCCTCCAGCAGAGGTAAATGATAATGTTTTTGGAACCGATGGAAAACCTACTTGTACGATTCTTAAAGCATCCGCCAAAGTTGTAGAATTTAATATTTCCAATGTGTCCAAAAATCCAACTTTTAAATATCCAGAAGGATCAGTTTTAATAAAACTGGTGTCTCTAACTAAATTTTTTAAGTCTAATTCACCATAAACTAAAGGAATAATAAAGTCAGGAGAAAGCGTTGGCTTTGCCAAGTCTTCATCTATTTTACAAGAACTTAAGCTGAAAAAAATTGCCGTAAGTAATAGTAAAATATTCCTATTTAGCGATCGTATTAAATACATAATTAATAATTTAGTTGTTAGTTATAATGAATAAATATAGCGAAATATTGAATAACAATACAAATATTATATGCTTTGAATGATTACAGCAAATAATATATAATTCTGCCCTCTTTAGTGCCAATTACCATCTTTTTCAATTCATTGATAACCAAAAAAGAAGGACTTGCAGATGCTTTTATTGGAAAACCATTCTGCAATTTACCAGTTCGATTAAACAAATACACCTGTTGGGTTTCTTCAGAAAACACCCCAAGTAAATTCTCATTTTGTTTATATTCCCATACAAATGGTGGATGTATCACATTAGAATTGAATTGATAAGTAAAGGCTAGAGTCGTATCATCTTGATACACCATTATCTGATTATTATCTACAAATACATAATCACTTTTTTCATCCCCTGTTACATCTGCGAACCTAAAAAAATGCTTATCTGTTAAATTGACTATGGTCTTATGCAAAAACTTACCATCAATAAAAAAACTTTTTATCCTACCTTTTTGATCGGTACTTATAAATCTGTTTTTTGCAAACTCAAGATTTGCATCAAAATAAAATGGATTATGATATTCTGTACCAATCGAATCTTTAAACTGCATTTGCATTTCCCCTCTTCTATTATATAAGTAAAAATAGCCTTGGTTATTTGCCACAAATAATAGGTCTTTACCATTTACGTTTACATGTTGAACTCTATCCAAAGCCTGGCCAACACGCTTTGGATTCCATCCATCTAAGGGTCTTCCACTAATGTCATAACCATATACACTTTGGTTGTTACAGGCAATAAAAACTCTGTAATTCCTATCTTTTTCATAATCAAATAAGCTCAATCCACTACCGGCGGTTGCTGCTAATTTAATAGGGTAATTAGGCATCATTTGCCCACTCAAATTGATTGCATACAGGTAATTTGAGGTATTAAACAGCAATTGCGTTTCCCCATTTTTATAAAAATCAACTACTTCAATTTTTGAAATAATTTTCTGATTAATATTTTTCTTCCACTTAATTGTAGAACCCTCATCAATTAAATAAATTGTATTGGCATCATCTTGTGCAAATATGTACGTTTCATTCTTATCTATTGTAGTTATCCATTGAGGAGAATTGCTCAATTCAGTATCTAAAGTAATTTGCCATTTTTGCTCTAGAGAGATTTCATCTTCATCTGTTTTCAAGGGCATGTATATACTTGATATTAAGCCAACATCTGAACTCGTAACTTGGTAAGAAAAAACAGAGTAATTAGACCAGCCTGTACGGTCTAATAATTTATCACTTCCTTTGGATGTTAATAAACTTTTAATACTGTTCTCGTACCCAGATATTCCTGCAAAAAACAAATAATTATATTGATCATTGATTGTACTTATGTAATTCTGAAAATTTTGATTATTCTTTAATAATTGATCTGATTGAAAGTCGTTAATGTAATTTTTTAAATCGACTACATTTGCTGCAACAATTAATCGATCTTCAATAACGGTGTAATAATTAGATTCTACCTCCTTAAATGGCAAACCCGCTGCCAAAAACATAAATTTCCTAAAAGGAAAACTCTTTATTTCTTGACTGTTATACACCTCTATTCTAGGGTTCTTATTTAAACTTCGTAAGTTATCTTCAAATACATTCGCTTGTTTAAGAACCATCATCCCTACGTATCCGGTATGTGTAAGGACAGAATAATTTGAATTGTATGATGCTATAAATTCGTCGCCAATTTGCTCGCTAATAAAAGACTTTATGTCTATGGAGTATTTTTTAGCAATTAATTTTTGTTCTGCCTCATCTAGATAATCTTGAAGTAGCCTTTGTTGAATCTGCATATCTTTTCTAAACAGAATAGCATCAGACAGAATTAAATTTTGAAAAGACCAAGTATTATTAGATAAATAATTCAATAAGTAGCTTCTATTTTCAATTTGAGATTCTAGCAGATGAAAGTATTTTTTTTCTGATGCTTCAATTTCGCCATTTAATATCCAAGCATCCGATTTATAATTAAGCTCAGAAAAAGAATAATCTGCAAATTCTTCAGAAAAATATAATGATTTCTGAAAAGGAAGTTTAAAATATATGGAGTAAAATTCATTCAGCGAATGGTGGTTTATGTATACACTCAGCAAGGTTTTAGCATTCGCTTGTGTATCTTGCCATTTGTTAAATACTTGACTGCTTGAGTAAGTAGTGCCATTTGACTTCGCTCGTAATGCATCTTCAATTAATGTAGGGTATTTAGAAAGTAATAAATATGGACTATTATATACATAGTAGTAATCTGTTGCCCCGTTTAAATAATGATAAATCGTACTTCCCTCAAAGCTTCTTGCTTTTGCATAAACAACGGGTTGATCATCTATATTAAACAATGTTGAGGGTTCATCTATCTCAAAATTGTTCAAACTAGTTAAGTATAAACATCCTGCATTTTTTGAATTTAATTTCTGGCATGCGATGTATATTTCTTGAGCAATAACACTTTTATGAAGGCTAGAATTATGTTTAAGTAAGGATTCAACCTCGAGACTTTCATCTATAAAAGTCGAAAATAACAGACTTGGTATGTTCTGATCATTTTTAAAAATATCTTCAAGATCACTTTCGTATTTTAGACTAACCACGAGAGCATTGTTATTAGATATGTAGGAAAATATATCTTTGTTATTATTAAGTATTATAGAACTACGAAAGTAAAAATAAGCCATTGAAATAATTATCGTTAATAAGGCAGAAATTATCCAAATGGCTTTCTTCATTTTATGAGTATTAATTCACACAAAAATAATCTGAATAAGTGATACTCCTTCTTTATCAATTAATTCAGTTTTCAACAATTGTGATTCCGAAGATATCATTTTCAAATGATTATATTTGTATTATAAAGTTAAAGATGAAAAAATTAGTATTATTAGGCAGTATAATGGCTGCTATGGCTGTTGTTTTTGGTGCCTTCGGTGCACATGCCTTAAAAGCATTGTTAAGCACTACACAACTGCAAAGTTATGAGACAGGTGTGAAATATCATTTAGTGCATAGTTTAGGAATGATACTCATTGCCATTTTATACCATCAAACTAAAATAAAATTATTTAAAACTGCCGGAATGCTAATGTTTATAGGCCTTTTTCTATTTTCTTTTTCTATTTATTTACTTGCAACCAAAGATTTATTTGGCATAAGTTCATGGACATTCTTAGGACCTATAACCCCTATGGGTGGTTTGTTATTGATTTCTGCTTGGGTATTAATTTTTATTGGTGCTTTTAACATTAAAAATGACTGAGTTAAGTTTTTCAAAGTACGATGCTTATGCTGATGTAATTTTACCATTAGCCTTACCCCAAAGTTTCACGTATAGGGTGAGTATCGAAGCTATTGAAAGAATTAAAATAGGCTCAAGAGTAATTGTACCCTTTCAAGGAAACCGTCTGTACACAGCCATTGTTGAGCGAATACATACAAATGCACCACAACACTATACGGCAAAATATATTTTAAATGTATTAGACGATGAGCCAATTTTACATTCTAAACAATTAGAACTGTGGAATTGGATTGCTAAGTATTATGCTTGCCACGTTGGTGAAGTAATGAATGCAGCCTTACCAAGCGCTTTAAAATTAACAAGTGAAACAAAAGTTGTAATTAATAAACAAGTAGAATTTGATATAGATGAACTACATGACAAAGAATATTTACTTATTGAGGCCATCCAAATTCAAGGTTCTATTACTATACAAGACATTCAAAAAATACTCGATCAGAAAACAGTGATGCCCCTAATCAAACAAATGATTCAAAAAGGGTATATCTATTTAGAAGAAGAAATACAAGAAAAATACAAAGCCAAAACGCTTAAACACATAGTACTCAAACCTTTGTATTTAGAGGAAAGAATGATAAAAATTCTGTTCGAAGAATTAGAGAAAAGGCCGAAGCAAATTGAAGTTTTGCAAGCGTATTTGAGACTAAAAAAAGAACATGAATTTGTAAGCCCCAAATTAATTACTGATTTAGGGGCAAGTGCTTCTGCATTGCAAACTCTAATTAAAAATGAGGTATTCGACTTAGAAGAAACGGAAATTAGCAGAATAGAGAGGAGCATTATTGAGGAACAAAATGCATTTATTTTAAACAACGAGCAACAAGATGCATTAGTAGAAATTAAAGAAGCCTTTGAGTTGCGAATGCCTGTTTTGCTATATGGCATTACTTCATCTGGCAAAACAATTGTGTTTATAGAGCTTATTAAAGAGCAGTTGTTAAAAGGGAAACAGGTTTTAATTTTAGTTCCAGAAATTGGCTTAACCGCTCAGCTTATAGAGCGCTATAAAAAACATTTTGAAGAAGAAATTGGGGTTTATCACTCCCGCTATACCGAGAACCAACGTGCAGAAGTTTGGCAACAAACCTTAAAAGGAAACTTTAAAATAATTTTAGGAACCAGGTCTTCCATTTTTTTACCTTTTGAAAACCTAGGATTAATTATTGTAGATGAAGAACACGACCCATCTTACAAACAAAACGAACCAAACCCAAGGTACAATGCCCGCGATGTGTCTATTTATTTGGCACACCATTATACAGCAAATGTAATACTTGGATCGGCTACACCGTCTATAGAATCTTACTACAATAGCATTCAAAAAAAATACAGACTAGTAGAATTAAAAAACAGATTTGGTGCTGCTCAATTACCTGAAACAACTATTGTTACCTTACAAAACGATTTAGAGAAGGACTCCTCTCAACAATTATTTGGAAAAACATTGTTGCATGAGATAGAGCTGAGATTGGCTAAAAAAGAGCAAGTAATATTGTTTCAAAACAGAAGAGGATATGCTCCATTTTTACATTGCTACCAGTGCGGACACAGTCCACAATGCACGCAATGCGATGTGAGTTTAACCTACCACAAATGGAAAAACGAACTCCGTTGCCATTACTGTGGTTACCATACACCGGTTATAAAAGCATGCCCTAGTTGTGGTTCCGCTCATTTACAAATGATGGGTTTGGGTACGGAAAAAATTGAAGAAGAATTACAAGTATATTTTCCGGAAGCACGCATTGCTAGAATGGATTTAGATACTACTCGTAAGAAAAACACCTTACAAGAGTTAATAAACGATTTTGAAAACGGGGAAATAGATATTTTGGTGGGCACACAAATGGTTACAAAAGGATTAGATTTTGAAAAGGTAACTTTAGTGGGCATTATACAAGCAGATAGTTTAATTAATCACCCAGATTTCAGATCACATGAGCGTGCCTTTCAATTAATAGAACAAGTGAGCGGCAGAGCTGGCAGAAGAACTGAACGAGGGAAAGTTATCATACAAACTAGTAAACCTGATCATCCAATTTTACAATTAGCTTCAAGGCATGATTATGATAGTTTCCTTCGGCAGCAGCTTACAGAACGTAAACAATTTTATTATCCACCTTTTGTACGCTTAATAGAAATTACCTTAAAACATAAAGACTCACATAAAGTACAAAGAGCAGCACAACTTTTAGCTAAAGAGTATATACAACTGTTTACAGCAAAAAGTGTACTCGGGCCAGAATTCCCAGTAATAAGTAAAGTACGCAATCAATACATTCAAAAAATAGTATTAAAATTAGATCGCCTAACACTAAACCTAGAAAAAAGCAAAGAAATTGTTCGAGTTAAAATTACTGAACTTAAAAGCAATAAAGAATTTAGTGCATGCACAGTGTTGATTGACGTAGACCCAATCTAGTGTGCTAGCATACTAACACACTAGCACACTACCTACTTCCCTCTTCCTTCTATTACCGTTGCGATGGTAAAAAATAGAATTTTAAAATCAACAGCAAGGCTCATGTTTTCGATATAAATGATGTCGTATTTTAAACGCTCTAACATTTGTTCAACATTTTCTGCATAGCCATATTTTACTTGCCCCCAAGAGGTAATTCCAGGGCGAACTTTTTGTAAGTGTTTATAGTGTGGAGCATACTCCATAATTTGATCAATAAAAAATTGACGTTCGGGACGTGGACCAACTAAGGACATGTCGCCGATGAGTACATTATAAAATTGTGGAATTTCGTCGAGGCGTGTTTTGCGCATAAACCTTCCGAATGGAGTAATACGCGAATCATTTTCGCTAGAAAGTTGTGGGCCTAGTTTTTCTGCGCCCACCACCATAGATCTAAACTTTATAATTTTAAAAGGTTTACCATGAATACCAATACGTGTTTGACTAAAAAACACTGGACCTTTGGACGTAAATTTTACAATACATGCTGTAATGAAATAAACTGGAGAAAGAAATAATAAAAATCCAAGCGAAACAAATACGTCTATTATTCTTTTCATATTTAATTGCCATGCAGGCATTAAATCTGTTTTAATTTGAATTAAGGGTACACCAAATAAATGATTCATTTTTACAGAACCCGTAATGATGTCGTACATATCTGGAATTATTTTAACATCAGCTTTAGAATTTTCTAACACTTCAATTATCTTTTTTAAATCGTCATGTTCTGAGGATTCAATTGCAATAATTACTTCTTGAATGTTATACTTTTTAACAATATCTGCTACTTCCTCATATTTTCCTAACTGAGGAAGATGTTGTGCTAATTCATTTTGATGGTTTACATCACCATTTACAAATCCTATAAATTTAAAACCAACAGATTCTTTTTCAGATTCCAACTCTTTAAATAGCTTATATGCTTTAGTATTACTTCCAACTATTAAGGTATTGAAGCCAATTATTCTGCGCTTTATCTTAGACTTTGTACTTGATGTAATAATTAGTCGGGGTGTGGCCGTTGCAAAAAAATGTAGAACAACTAGTGTTAAAAAAGATTTGTAATAGTTGGTATAATTTGCCACTTCATCGTCTAGAATTAGAGCGAAAAACAGAACCAAAACCCCAATAAATGTTTGTGAAGCTGTTTGTAAAACTTCTTTGAGTCTGGATTTTTTATATATATTTCTATATGTACCACTTACGGTATATATAATAAGCCAATAAAACGGAATAATTAACAAACCAAGATAGAAATTTCGGTCGAAATCGATGGGAACATCAAAACCGAATTTTAAAGGTTCTACATAAATTTTACGATATGCAAAAAAACAAACCCATACGATTATTGAGGTTGAATAATCTGTTATAATGTATTTAAGTGTTTGTTTAAATTTGTTCATTTATACATTACCCTGAAGTTATCTATCAACACCTGAGTACTGGACTTATTGGTATCATGCGCGGCTTTAAAATATACTCTGTATTTAGAATTTGAGTACCTAGAAACTGTGGATGTAAGGTTTAAATATAATTTTTTCCATTCATTATTGGTTGCGAGCATGGTTATTACACTGGCTTCGGTTACTTCAACTCCGTTGTTATTAATTACATACAATCCAATATTTAAATTCACATCAGATCGGTAATTTACCTCAAGATATACAGGGCGAGAGTTATTGGGAAGTGAGTATGCTTTCTCCGTTTCAAATTCCATAAAATCTTTAGTAGCATTCATTTCCATTAACATAGAGAAATTACCATCAAACACTAAAGCCGGATTATCTGTTCTTAAAATAGTATCCACGTCAGAGTTTAGTGTAGTTCTAAAAAGAGTACCTACCCCTTCAAATTCCTCTGGAAATTGCCCAACAGCCTCGGAAGGAAATTTAACAGAAAATGGATCATAAGAAATCCTCACAGCTAAAGTATCCGTTTTACCTAACTCTGCATTTATGGTTGTACTGTAATTTGTGAAAAAGGGATAAATTCTGCGCTCGCCATTTTGTGCACTCATGAGTATACCAGGAGAAACTGTTATTTTACGCTGGCCTGCGCCACTAAATACCGGAACATGTGCAGGTAATTCAAATGTGCCTATGTAAATACCATCCACATATATCCAAGCATCTTTAATTTGATGTACCCCTGGTTTAGCAGCAATTGCAGGTATTTTTGTAGAATCCATAAAACTTATGGAATCAATTCTCAAATAGAATGGGATATCTTCGCTAGGATTTATAATTTCGCAAGATGAAACTGCAATAAAAACCGATATTAGGGATATAAAATAAGTGGTACTTCGTAAAAGTTGTTTCATGTATGAATTAAAAATTGTTCGAAAATAAGGAATTCCACTGAAAACTTAAGGATTAAACGTTAAAAGCGAAAAGCTAGTATTTAATGCAAATGAAAATTAAAGAATTAACTGATCAATTCATTGATAGTTACAAACATAAAGGGGAGCGTAAAATTCTTATAGAGCACTTGCGTAAACGAGGCATAACGAACGAACAGGTATTAGAATGTATGATGTTAGTTCCTAGACATTTTTTCTTTCACAAAGATTTTTGGGACCATGCATATGAAGACAAAGCATTTCAGATAGGCGCTGGACAAACCATTTCTCACCCTCATACCGTTGCATATCAAACTGAATTATTAGGCATTACAGAAAATGATAAGGTGTTAGAAATTGGCACAGGTTCAGGCTATCAAACATCAATATTATTAGAGTTGGGAGCCATAGTTTATACCATCGAACGGCAAAAAGAGCTTTTTGATAAAACTAAAAAGCTATTGAGTGCCCTTTCATATAAGCCCAAATACTTTTTTGGCGATGGCTCTAAAGGCATCCCTGCATTTGCTCCATTTGATAAAATAATATGCACGGCAGGCTCACCAAGTATTCCAAACACCCTACTGGCTCAGTTAAAAATAGGAGGTCGAATGGTGATTCCTGTAGGAGATGAAAAGTCTCAAAAAATGAACTTAGTTGAGCGCATCACTCATTCAGAATTTCATACGGAAGCATTAGATTCTTTTCGCTTTGTGCCAATGATTGGAGAACAAGCCTGGTAAGATTATTGAGTATAAATACCAGCCCAACAAAGAGTTACGGACTCCCATGTTTATGAACTTTGTGGATAAGTTATAAACAAATGTTAATAAATACAAGGTGCTCTAGCCCTTATATCCGAAAATGCCTGAGCAAATTTAGTTAGATTTGATAATACAATATTTATTTTACTTTAAACCTAAAACAAAAAAGTATGAAAAAATTAATGTTAATCGCAGTATTTGCTGGAGTAGCAACCATTGCATCTGCACAATTTAAACCTGAAGCTGGTCAAAAGACTTTAGAAACTAAATTAGCACCGTTAGGCGGAACACCGCTTAGCATCGATGGAATTAGACTCAGAATGTTTAATGACGCTACTACTGCCTACAGATTAGGCCTGAACTTAAATTATTCAAATTCGAAATCTAGAACTGGCACTACAGCTGATGGTTCAACCGAATTGTATGATAAAAATTCGGCTTTAGGTATTAGTTTAAGCCCAGGTATTGAAAAACACATGGCAGGAACAAATAGATTATCGCCATATATGGGGGCTGAATTAAATATCGGTTTCCGAACAACCACAGAAGTATCTGAATTTGAAAGCACAACTACTGCTAACAAAGTGGAAGAACAAACCATTAAAGGTAACGGTGGCTTTTTCAGTGTAGGCGCAAATGTTGTAGCTGGTGCTGATTATTATATTTCGAGCAAACTTTACATGGGGGTTGAACTAAGTTATGGACTTAACTTAGTAAATAGTGCAACCATTAAAGAAGAAACTACTGTAGCTGGTGCACCAACAGTTAAAGATCAAAAACCAGGAAATTCATTTAACTTTAGTCCTGGTGTAATGGGTCAGTTCCGTATAGGTTATGCGTTCTAATTTGCATCCATAACTTCCTTTATACTAAATAAAAAATGCCCCAAATGGGGCATTTTTTATTTAGTATATTTGCAATCCCATGGCAGAAAACATCAGCATAAAAAATAAGAAGGCTTATTTCGAATATCATATTTTAGATAAATATGTTGCTGGGATTGAATTGCTCGGCACCGAAATAAAATCGATACGTGCCGGCAAAGCGAACTTAAGCGATGGCTTTTGCACTTTTGTAGGCAACGAATTATTTGCCTTCAACATTCACATCTCCGAATACAGCATGGGTTCTTTCTACAATCACGAACCCAAACGTAATCGCAAGTTATTACTCAACAAAAAAGAATTACGTAAGCTTCAACAAAAATCACAAGATAAGGGAACAACCATCGTACCCTTGCAAGTTTTCTTTACCGATCGTGGTTTTGCAAAAATGGAAATAGCCTTGGCTCAAGGTAAAAAATTGCACGATAAACGCGACACGATGAAAGAACGCGACGCAAAAGTTGAACTTGGTAGAGCTATTAGATAGTCGAACTAGCGAATTTACGAATTAGCGAATTTGCGAATTTGCGAAGTGCATCGAGTTCGCAAATTCGCTAGTTCGCAAATTCGCTAGTTCGATTTAACGTTCTCTTGCAATTAACACCGGTATTTTCACCCTGTGGCGTAATGAATCGAGTGTTGAGCCTAGTAACAAATCTTTTATCCCTTTGTGTCCGTGCGCTGCTATTACAATTAAATCTACTTGTTCTGTAGTGGCAATGTCGGCAATTGCTTTTGCAGGGTTTCCGTAACCAATTATAGATTCTGTTTTGAAATTATTTTTCTTCAATTCTGTTACAAATAATTCTAATTCTTCTTTATCAGTTCGAGTTTCTTGATCGTCGGATTGTTTACCAGAATACCTAGCCGCTACCGTTTCAACCACATGTACCAACACATAGGTTGCAGCATTCCCTCCTATTTGTAGGGCTTGGTTTATGGCAATTTTATCAAAAGAACTAAAGTCAATAGGAATTAAAATACGTTCTGCCCTCTTAGGTAAATCAATTTCAAAGGAATTAAAACCTGCATGCGGCAAAACCAATGGTCGCATGTTTTTACTTATCCATGGTTGTAAAATAATATAACCCAACAAGAATGCAAAAAAAGCAATTATTGGCAATACGAAATAATAAATCACCCATGTGCTTTCTGCTGTTTGTATCCAATCATTTAAATACTCATACACTAATTTTATATTTAAACTAATGATGATAATGGCACTCAGCCATGCTAAAATTTTCAACCAATTTTTAATCACAAACTCCTCCATTTGTTTTTTATCCGAAGTAAAATGTATTAGAGGAATAATGGCGAAACCTAATTGTAAACTCAACACAACTTGACTTAAAATTAATAATGTCCCCAGTTTTTCTTCACCAAAATATAAGATGGTTATAAATGCTGGAGTAACTGCAATTAGCCGCGTAATTAATCTACGCAACCAGGGTCTAATTCTTAAATTTAAATATCCTTCCATTACTATTTGCCCCGCCAGAGTACCTGTAATGGTTGAACTTTGTCCGGCACAAATAAGCGCTATAGCAAAAAGTGTAGGTGCTAAATTTCCGAATATATCTGATAATAGTCTGTGTGCATCTTGTATTTCGGCAACCTGAAAAAAGCCATTTTTATAAAATGCAGTAGCTGCTAAAATTAAAATGGAGGCATTTACAAAAAAAGCCAGATTTAACGCAATGGTAGAGTCTATAAAATTATATTTCAACGCGTCTTTAATCCCTTTATACGTTTTATTGATGGAGCGAGTTTGTACCAAGGAGGAATGTAAATACAAGTTATGTGGCATTACCGTAGCTCCGATAATACCGATGGCAATATACAGTGCACCGCCATCTAAATTAGTGGGCATAAAACCAGTAATTATTTCTGAAATTTTTGGCTGCGAAATGTAAAGTTCGATTAAAAATGAAATGCCAATTACAAAAATTAAGGAGATGATAAAACGTTCTAAAATTTTAATTCCTCTATTCATCAGAAATAATAAAAGCAAGGTATCAAACACGGTAATGCATATACCAAGAAGCAAAGGCATACCAAATAATAGTTGTAACCCAATAGCCATGCCAATTATTTCTGCAAGATCGCAAGCTGCAATGGCAAGTTCTGCCAATACATACAAAGGTATATTTACCCATGATGGATAAATTTTACGTGATGCTTGCGCTAAATCTAAGCCTCTTACAATCCCTAACCGTGCACTTAAACTTTGTAGTAAAAGTGCCATTAAGTTCGACATTAATAGAACCCATAATAACTGATAGCCGAACATACTACCGCCCGCAATATCGGTAGCCCAATTACCCGGATCCATATAGCCTACGCTCACTAAATACGCCGGACCAACAAATGCGAAAAACTTTTTCCATTTATTTTTCCCTTCGGGTATTTGCACACTTCTGTGTACTTCGCTCAACGATTCTTCTTGCATCTTATTTGTTAAATACTAAAAGATTTTTTGCAACTTCTTTACTTATAAATAGTGGTTCGTTTTTTTCGATGCGTATCCAAAAAGAATTATCGTATTCATTCTTATCTTCTACAGATACTAATGCTCCTAGCCCTAGTCCTATTTTCTCTAGGTGTTTTAAAAAGGTAGCACTGTGTTCGCTTACTCCAGAAATATTACCTACAAAACCAACAGGCATGTCGTATAATACTTCCATCTTTTTATTCGTGAATACTCCTTTTTTACTCGGTATCGGGTCTCCGTGCGGATCATATTGTGGTGCACCTAAATAATCATTCAACTTTTCTATTAATTCATCTGATTCTATGTGTTCCATTTGCTCGGCAATATCATGCACCTCGTCCCACTTAAACTTTAACTTATTTACCAAAAAGGTTTCCCATAATCGGTGCTTACGAATTATGTTTACTGCCACTTTTGAACCTGCATCTGTTAAACTTACTCCTTGGTATTTTTGGTAGTGAATGAGTGATTTTTCAGATAATCTTTTCAACATATCAGTAACGGAAGCAGCCTTTGTGTTCATTTCTTTAGAGATTTCATTTGTACTAACCTCAGAATCTTGCTTCTCCTGCAATTTATAAATTGCCTTTAGGTAATTCTCTTCAGTATAGGAGTTCTTCATCTAAATATTTTTTTTGACTCATCTAAAATACGAAAATATTCTTTTATCTGGCCATTAAGGCTTTGTGTATTAAAAAAATTCAGGTATTCATGATGTAAGCATAAAAGCAATTTCAGTATTTATTGCTGTAAGAGTTAAGGGTGTTTAAGCCTAACAAATTAAAATAATATGGTCTTACCAATTTATTGGGCTCTTACCGTGTTCTGTTAAATATAGGTTGGTTTTGGAGAAATGCTTACACCCAAAGAACCCTCTACTTGCAGAAAGTGGCGAGGGATGATTAGCTTCTAAAATTAAATGCTTATTGCCATCAATTAATGGCTTTTTTGATTTTGCATAATTACCCCAAAGCAGAAATACAATATTAGTCAGCTCTTTGCTAATTTCAGATATAATGGCATCGGTAAATTCTTCCCATCCTTTTTTCTGATGAGAGCCTGGCAGGGATGTCTCAACCGTAAGTACCGTATTGAGCAATAAAACTCCTTGATTGGCCCATGGAGTTAGATCGCCATGAATTGGGATTTCGACAGAAATATCGTTGTGCAATTCTTTGTAAATATTACGTAAAGACGCTGGAATTTTTTGTCCTCTATTCACAGAAAATGCCAGTCCATTTGCTTGATTTAATCCATGATACGGATCTTGCCCAATTATAACCACCTTGTATTGATTAAAAGGAATCATTTTAAATGCGTTAAAAATTGCAGATTCGGGTGGATAAATAGTTTTATTGAGACTAATCTCTTTATTCAAAAAATCGGCTAATCCTTGAGAATATATAGACTCAAATGTATTTTTTAGCTTGTTTGTGAGACCTATACAAGTACTTATTTGTTCTAACATTCTAAAAAAATTGAAAATAATTTTTGAAAATATTATATTCGTCGTCAATTTAATAATACTCAAACAAAATTAAACATATGAATCATTTATTTTTACGATCATTATTAGTAATCGGAATCGCGTTTGGAATCGTATCATGTTCTGATGACGAAGTAAGCCCAGCTCCAACCATAATTGGCAAATGGAATGTAAACACATTTATCAATACTACAAAAATCGGAACAACAATCTTGTTGAATGATACTGCTAAATTTGACGCCGGTGAATTTACCATCGAATTTAGCGCCAATAAAGCATACAATACATTAGGGCCAGATAAGGATACGGTAGAATATACTTTTAAAAACAATACCTTAACATTTTATGATTACGATCCAATTGATGGGTACGATACAACCGTGTTCAACTATGTAAATCTTACTAGCAATGGTTTAATAATTGCTTCGCGTGATACAACCATAACAACAGGTGGAGAACTGGTTTCTAACACTGAATGTAGAATGACTAAGTAATTTCGAAAGTCAGAAAACTTAAAGACCGAAAGTTGATCATTCGGATTTTCGGTCTTTAGGATGTTTATTCGAACCACTTCATTACTTCTTCCTTGGCTGGAATCGCAATTTCTAGTTTCATTTTCTTTCTCATACCGCCCATATCGTTAAATATTTTATTTGGGTTTGCAGCCTTTAATTCCTCAAGAGTATGTATGTTCATTTTATTTAATACAGGTACCCACTCTGCCGGTACACCTGCTTCTACAAAATCATTTACACTTGTTACTTTTTGATTTTTTTCTGGACGCATTTGCGGGAAGAACAACACATCTTGTATAGATGCTTGGTTGGTCATGATCATAGTTAATCGATCAATGCCAATACCCATACCTGCCGTAGGTGGCATCCCGTATTCTAATGCACGTAAGAAATCATAATCAATAAACATGGCTTCATCATCGCCTCGTTCCATTAAAGAAACTTGTTCTTCGAAACGTGCTCGTTGATCAATTGGGTCGTTTAATTCTGAATAAGCGTTTGCTAATTCTTTTCCATTTACCATTAACTCAAATCGCTCAACCAATCCTTCTTTACTTCTATGTTTCTTACATAATGGCGACATTTCTACTGGATAGTCGATGATAAAAGTTGGTTGAATGTAATTTCCTTCGCACTTTTCTCCAAAAATTTCATCTACTAATTTACCCTTACCCATGCTCTCATTTACTTGTAAGCCTAATGATTTGCATGTTTCTCTTAATTCCGTTTCACTCATCTCCGAAATATCAATTCCTGTAAATTCTTTAATAGAATCGTACATCGTAATTCTTTTGAATGGTCGTTGGAAATCAATCACATTTTCTCCAACTTGAACTTTGGTAGTACCGTGTAAATCGAGCGCTACTTTTTCTAACATCTCCTCGGTAAAATCCATCATCCAATTATAGTCTTTGTAGGCCACGTAAATTTCCATTACTGTAAACTCAGGGTTATGGGTTCTATCCATTCCTTCGTTTCTGAAATCTTTCGCAAACTCATACACTCCATCATATCCACCTACAATTAATCTCTTTAAATACAATTCATTTGCAATTCGTAAATACAAAGGAACATCCAACGCATTGTGGTGGGTAATAAAGGGGCGAGCAGCTGCACCACCCGGAATAGCTTGTAGAATTGGGGTTTCCACTTCTAAATAGCCTCTATCGTTAAAGGTATTTCTAAGTGATTGAATTATTTTTGTACGTTTTTTAAAAACTTCGCGTACATCTTGATTAATAATTAAATCGGCATAACGTTGGCGATACCTAAACTCTGGATCTGTAACCACATCATGCGCAGTTCCTTCTGCATCTATTTTTACAACTGGCAAAGGACGTAATGATTTACTTAATATTTTAAAGGAAGTAACGTGTATGCTAATCTCACCTACTTGCGTGGTAAATACATAACCTGTTAAACCAATTATATCTCCTATATCAACTAATTTTTTAAATACGATATTGTATAAAGTTTTATCTTCATCGGGGCATAAGTCATCTCTTCTAAAGTACACTTGTATTCTACCAGTTGCATCTTGTATTTCTGCAAACGATGCATTCCCCATAATTCTGCGGCTCATTACTCGGCCAGCAATACTAATGTTTTTATAAGCGGTTTTATCTCTATCGTAATTTTCTAAAATATCTGCAGCATTGGCATCTACTTCAAATAAATCTGCTGGGTATGGGTTAATGCCTAATCGCGTTAACTCTTGCATACTCTCTCTTCTTAAAAGTTCTTGTTCGCTTAATCCACTCATTTCTGTCTGTTTTGTGCAAAAATAATATTAATTAGCTAATTTGCTAGTGTGCTAGTGTGCTAGTGTGCTAATAGTTGGTACATTTTCTTAAATTAGCTTAAAATAATAATATGTCGGAACGTATTAAAAGCTTTAATGAATTCTATCAGTTTTACTTAACTGAACATTCAAATACAACAAGTCGCAGGTTGCATTTTATTGGCACCGCATTAGTGTTTATACAAGCAATATGCTTAACTTATTTTGACACTTGGAATTTGTGGTATATACTTCCAATTACAGGCTACTTCTTCGCTTGGGTAGGACATTTTTTTTTCGAAAAAAACAAACCTGCTACGTTTAAATATCCACTCTGGAGTTTAGCCAGCGACTTTAGGTTGTTTTTTGAAATTCTCTCTGGCCGAAGGCCAATATGAAAATGCGTAAATGTGCAAATTAGCACTTAGGTCCCTTCATTTGCACATTTGCACATTTGAACATTTGAACATTTGCACATTTTCTAATTTACACATTGGCTCTTCTTTTTTTCTCTTTCAATATCAAACTCAACTCTCTACCCATTTGCCCTGCAATAGCTGTATTTTCTTGAGCTCTACGGAATAAATATGGGAGTACAGATTTTACTGGTCCGTAGGGTACATATTTAGCAATATTGTAACCTGCTTTCGCTAGGTTGTAACTTAAGTTATCGCTCATGCCCAATAACTGTGAGAAATAAATACGATCATCATTAGCAGCAATACTATTTTTTGCCATTAAATCGATTAAATATTTCGAGCTGTTTTCATTGTGTGTACCTGCGCAAATAGCTATTCTATCTATATGTTCTACACAATATGCTAAACCTAAATCGTAATCAACATCCGACGATTTTTTATCAGCTTGTATAGGCGAGGGATAATTATTTTCTGCAGCGCGTTTACGTTCTTTTTCCATGTAAGCACCTCGTACTAATTTAACGCCCAATAAAACACCTTCAGATTTCAATTGTGCATCAAACTCTTTCATGGCTTGTAAACGATCGTGGCGGTAAAACTGAAAAGTATTGTAAACAATTACTTTTTCTTTATTGAACAATCGCATCATATCCATAGATAAATCGTCGATGGTTTGTTGAATCCAACTTTCTTCGGCATCTATAAAAACACGAACATTTAAGTCATAAGCTGTTTGGCAAATTCTGCGCACTCTATCTTTTACCCGTTCAAATTCTTTTTTCTCCTCAAAACTGAGTTCTTCTTTAGCATCTAATTTTTCTAACAGTCCGAATCGTGCTAAACCAGTAACTTTAAATACAGAAAAAGGTATTGTTCCATCGCCTTTTGCACGTTTAATGGTGGCAATGGTTTCTTCGCAGGTAGCATTAAAAGCTTGTTCTGTAGATTCTCCTTCTACAGAATAATCCAAAATAGTACCTATGTTGTACTTCCCAAGCTTTATAATGGTTTTAGTGCAATCGCTTATCGACTCGCCACCACAAAATTGTTTGAAAATAGTAGCGCGAATAATTGGGGTAATAGGTAAGCCAATTTTTATGGCTGCAGTAGTTATTGGTGGACCAATTTTTACCAGAAAATTGATATTAATGACTTTGAATAACCAATAGGCTCTGTTTAAATCGGCATTACTCATTCCTGAGAAGGCGATTTCAGTATTATCAAAAGATATAGTGTTGCTCATTGTTTGTTTAAGGTGCTTCAAAAATAGGAAAAAAGCGTAATTTTATTAATAAATAATACATTATTGAAAACCATTTTGTTTTTATTTGTTTTGTAATTGATGATTACCGAAAGGTATATTTTTTTGAATTGATATAAATGACAACATCTATAAAATCAGACCAGTTAAATACTTGGTTAGACTCTAATTTAAAGACCTTTATAATTGCAGGCCCATGCAGTGTAGAATCTGAAGAACAGATTAACAAAACGGCAGAGGGATTAGCAGCCATTCAAGTTCCGGTGTTAAGAGGCGGAATTTGGAAACCTCGTACTCGCCCAGGCTCCTTTACTGGTATAGGAAATGTAGGGATTCAATGGTTAGCTGATGCTGCAAGAGCACATGGCATGAAGAGTGCGGTGGAAGTGGCTAATGCCAAACATGTTGAAGATTGTTTAAAAGCAGGGATCGATATATTTTGGATAGGTGCAAGATCAACCGTTAGCCCATTTGTAGTACAAGAAATTGCCGATGCCCTTAAAGGCGTAAACATTCCGGTAATGGTAAAAAATCCAATCAACCCCGACATAGAGTTGTGGATTGGAGCAATAGAACGTATACACAATGCTGGCATTAATAAAATTGCAGCCATACACAGAGGGTTCTCTCAATATGAAAAAAATACGTATCGTAATACTCCCAATTGGAACATCCCATTAGAATTGAAACGCCTCATTCCAAACTTACCTGTAATTTGCGACCCTAGCCATATATGTGGAAGCATAGAACTAATTCCACACGTAAGTCAAAAAGCAATGGATTTAAATTTGGATGGATTAATGATTGAAGCACATTATAATCCAAGTTTAGCATTGAGCGATAGGGATCAACAACTTACTTCGTCAGCTGTTTCTGATTTAATTAAAAATTTAATTATTAGGAACACCGAATCAGAAAACGCAGAATTTAGAGACCAATTGGTTCGCTTAAGAACAGACATCGATAAGATAGATTACGAAGTATTAGAACTCCTAGCATCTAGGTCTAAATTGGTTAATGAAATTGGCTTGTATAAAAAAGAAAATAACATCACCATTTTTCAACCCGAGCGCTGGTCGGAAATAGTGAATACCAGAAAAAAATACGGAAAAGAAATTCACCTTTCTGAAGAAATGATATTAGATTTGGTTAAATTGATTCACCGTGAATCTATTTCTGTACAAACTAAAGTAATGCAAGATGAATGATATTAGAAGCAGTTTTGGATACGATATATTTATTGAAGACTCCATTGCATCTTTAGACACTTGGTTAGAAACTCAACAATACTCTAAAGTAGCAATACTTGGAGATACTCACACATTAGAAGTTTGCTTGCCCTATTTAAATTTATATTCTAAGCACAGCTCACAATATGATTTAATAGAAATTGACCCCGGTGAAGATAATAAAAACATTGATATCTGTATCGGAGTGTGGAGCATGATGCAAGAGTTTGGTTTGGATCGCAAATCATTACTCATAAATCTAGGAGGTGGAGTAATTACAGACATGGGTGGATTTGCAGCATCTACTTACATGCGAGGTATTGATTTTATTAATATTCCCACTACTCTACTTGCAATGGTAGATGCAAGTATTGGCGGAAAAACAGGGTTAGATTTACAGAATTATAAAAATCATTTAGGTACCTTTCATCATCCAAAAGCAATTTTTATTATCCCCGAATTTCTCAGCACCTTACATGAATTAGAAATTAAATCGGGTTTTGCAGAAGTAATTAAACACGGCTTAATTGCCGACCATTTACATTTAAGAGATGCCATTAGCTTTTTAGAAAATGGAGAAATTGGACTAGAAGTTTTAATACCTCAAAGTGTAAAAATAAAATTAGCCATTGTAGAAAAAGATCCGTTTGAAAAAGACATTCGAAAGGCATTAAATTTTGGACATACCGTTGGTCATGCTATAGAAAGCTACTATTTAAACAAAGGCAAACTTATTATGCATGGTAGCGCCATTGCATGTGGAATGATGGTGGAGTCTTTTTTAAGTGTTAGCAAATGCAAAATGCCTGAAACAGATTTAAAATATATTTTAGAAATAATTCCCAACTATTTAGAACCGGCAAAACTAAATGAAGAAATGATTTTAGATGTAATAGAGTTAATGCGAAAAGATAAAAAGAATGAATCGTCGGAAATTAAATTTTCATTATTGAGTGCCATTGCTAGCCCTAGTTTAAACATAAGATGTTCGGAGGAAGAAATATCGGAAGCACTTGTAAAATGCATTCACTATTTTAATTTTAAATGAGAATACTAAAACCAGCAACATTTACTAGTACAGAAATTATATTACCTGGTTCTAAGAGCGAGTCGAACAGAGCATTAATTATAAAAGCGCTCTGCGAAGATGAAATTACGATTCAGAATTTATCCAACTCAGACGATACAAAAATTATTGCCGATGCATTAAACACTAAACAATCTGTAATAGACTGTGGGCAATCTGGCGCAGCCTTACGGTTTTTGTGTGCTTATTTTTCGACTATTAAAAACAATACCGTAATCTTAACAGGTTCTCAGCGATTAAAAGAACGCCCCTTAAAAATATTAATTGATGCTTTAACAGAATTAGGTGCAGAAATAGAGTATATAGAAAAAGTAGGTTATGCACCCATAAAAATTAAAGGGAGAGAATTAGTTTCTCATAAAGCGATTAATATACAAGCAAATATTAGCAGCCAATTTATTTCGGCCTTGTTGATGATTGCACCAAAAGTGAAAAACGGATTACAATTACATTTAGAAAACGAACTAATTTCTGCACCCTATTTAAAAATGACGATGCAGATGATGCATGATGCAAAAATTCACATCATAGAAAACGAAAATAGCATTATCATTCCGGAGCAAGAATATCAGGCTTGCAACATTAACATTGAAGCAGATTGGAGTGCTGCTTCATACTGGTACGCCTTGGTTTCATTAGGAATTCCGGAGATAATATTAAAAAGTTTGCATAAAAATAGTTTACAAGGAGATGCAATTATTGCTACTTGGATGAACGATTTTGGAGTGCAAACTAGTTTCGAAGATGGAGGCATTAAATTAACAAAAACATCTAGCATAAAACTACAAAAAGTATATAATTTTATAAATTGCCCCGACATAGCTCAAACGCTAATAGTATTGGCTGCATTACATTTGAAGGAAATAGTTTTTACTGGCATAGAAAGTTTAGCAATAAAAGAAACCGATAGAATTGAAGCCTTAAAAAATGAATTACAAAAAATAAATATAACATGGCACAGCAATTCAGATACTCATTTCATAAAAATAAATCAACAAGATTATACAAGGGCAGTACACATAAATACTTACCACGACCATAGAATGGCCATGGCATTTACAATGCTAGCCATGAAGTTTGATGAACTATACATTGACGATAAAGAAGTAGTAAACAAATCGTATCCGAATTTTTGGATAGATTTAACAAAAATGGGATTTAGAATTTAGATATTAGAATTTAGAATTTAGAATTTGTAAACATGGCAGGAAATACATTCGGAGAAAAATTTAAAATAAGCACCTTCGGCGAATCGCACGGAGCGGCCATAGGTGTAGTAATAGATGGATGCCCTGCAGGCATAGTACTCGATTTAAAAAAAATACAACAGGAACTTAATCGCAGAAAACCAGGCCAATCTTCTATCACCACTAGTAGAGCAGAAGAAGATGAATTCGAAATTTTATCTGGAATTTTTGAGGGTAAAACCTTGGGAACACCGATCGCCATTATTGTTCGCAATACAAATGCGAAACCAACAGATTACGATTATTTAAAAGATGCTTATCGCCCGTCGCATGCAGATTATACGTATGAGATGAAATATGGAATTCGCGATCATCGTGGTGGCGGACGATCTTCTGCACGTGAAACCATTGCCAGGGTTGCGGCTGGAGCCATAGCAAAACAGCTACTAGCAAAAGAGGGAATCGAAATTTCGGCATTTGTTAAACAAGTTGGAGAAATAAAAGTAGAGAAACATTATACCGAATTAGATTTAAGTAATACGGATGATAACATTGTTCGTTGCCCAGATGCCTCAACGGCACAAAAAATGATTGAAGCCATAGAACACGTAAAAAAAGATGGCGATACATTAGGCGGCGTTATACAATGTGTAATTAAAAATGTACCGGCCGGTTTAGGCGAACCAGTATTCGATAAATTACAGGCCTTGCTTGCTCATGCCATGATGAGTATTAATGCCGTGCATGGTTTCGAATATGGATCGGGATTTGCAGGTGCTGCTAAAAAAGGTTCGGAGAATAACGATGAATGGGAAAATGTTGAGGGCAAGATACGCGCCAAAACAAATAATGCCGGTGGTATTTTAGGTGGTATAAGTACCGGAGAAGATATTTACTTCAACGTTGCCTTTAAACCCGTAGCTACTATTTTAAAATCTCAACAAAGCGTAAATACCAAAGGCGAAGAAATAAAATTACAAAATGAAGGCAGACACGATCCTTGTGTATTACCTAGAGCAGTACCTATCGTGGAAGCTATGGCAGCTTTAGTAATTTTGAATTGTTAATTGTCAATTGTCAATTAAGCAATGTTGTAACTGTAATGCTTAATTCACAATTGACAATTCACAATTGACAATTTATAACGGGAATCTACTCGGATCTGCTTCGTGCATCATTTCATAAATGCATTCTACTACATCATCGGCACTTGGTTTAGAGAAATAATCTCCATCGGTACCGTAGGCTGGTCTGTGAGCCTTTGCAGTTAAGGTTCTTGGAGCTGCATCTAAATGGTAATATCCTTTTTGTTCTTCCAACACTTGTTGCATCATGTATGAACTTGCTCCTCCTGGAACATCTTCGTCGAAGAACAATACCTTATTTGTTTTCTTTAATGAATCAACAATGTGGTGATGTATATCAAAAGGTAATAAGGATTGCACATCAATTAACTCAACAGAAATACCCATTTCATTTAGCTCCAAAATTGCTTCTTGTGCAACTCGGCAACACGAACCGTAGGTTACCAAGGTAACATCATTGCCTTCAACTAAAATTTCTGGATGGCCTAATGGTAAGGTAAACTCGCCAATATTATCTGGCAATGCTTCTTTCAATCGGTAGCCATTTAAGCATTCTATTACTAATGCAGGTTCATCTGCTTTCAACAATGTATTGTAAAAACCTGCAGCTTGTGTCATGTTTCTTGGTACTAACACATGTATGCCTCGCAACGCATGTAAAATCATTCCAATAGGCGAACCCGAATGCCAAATTCCTTCTAATCGGTGTCCTCTGGTTCTTATAATTAACGGTGCTTTTTGTCCGGCTTTAGTTCTGTATGATAAGGAAGCCAAATCATCACTCAAGGTTTGCAAACCGTATAATAGATAATCTAAATATTGTATTTCTGCAATAGGTCTAAGGCCACGCATTGCCAAACCTATACCCTGCCCTATAATGGTAGCTTCTCTAATTCCTGTATCAGAAATTCTAACCTCTCCATATTTTTCTTGTAAGCCAGCAAAGCCTTGGTTTACGTCACCAATTCTACCAACATCTTCGCCAAAAGCTAATACACGCGGATCTCTGGCAAATGCTGCATCAAAACAAGCTTGTAAAATTTCTCTACCATCCAACTGTTTTGCATCTTCGGAGTATTGTGCTTTTGTTTCTAAAATGTTCAATGCCGAATGTTCGGTATCGGTAAATAAATAGGAATTATAACGATCGTAGTTTTGGCTGTTGTAATGGTTCAACCAAATCTGTAAATCTCTTCTTGCCGCAGTATCTTCTGCACGTGTTAAGCGTAATGATTTACGCACTGCCACCAAAATATCTTTACGTATGGCATCAACCGTATTGCGTAAGTTTTGTATTAAATTAGTTATTTCTGATGATGCTGCCGATGTTGCGGCTAATTGCTCTAACATTGTGCATACCTCTGCAATCTCCGTTTTTATTGGCTGATTGAAAGCTTCCCATACTTCTTTTTGACAAGCGCGTACATATCTTTTTGCTTCTTGTTCTATCTCATCTAATTCTTCTGCAGTAGCAATGGCACTAGAAATCATCCAATCGCGCATTTGTTTTATACAATCAAATTCCATTTCCCATTCTAAACGCTCCTTCGACTTGTAACGCTCGTGCGAACCCGATGTAGAGTGGCCTTGTGGTTGAGTTAGCTCTTGCACATGTATCATAACCGGAACGTGCTGCTCTCTACAAATTTTAATCGCTTTCTCATAGGTATCGCAAAGTGCTGCATAATCCCAACCGTTCACTCTGTAAATTTCGAATCCATCTCCTTTTTCATCGCGTTGGAATCCTTTTAAAATTTCCGAAATATTTTCTTTGGTAGTTTGGTATTTAGCATGTACAGAAATTCCATAGCCATCATCCCAAACACTAATAGCCATAGGTATTTGCAACACACCGGCTGCATTAATGGCCTCAAAAAAATGGCCTTCGGAAGTGCTCGCATTCCCTATGGTTCCAAACGCTACTTCGTTTCCGTTTAGGGAGAAATTACTTAAGTGTGCTAGCTCCGTATTGTTTCTGTATAATTTTGATGCTTGAGCTAAACCCACTAGCCTTGGCATTTGCCCCGCTGTTGGAGAAATATCTGCCGATGAATTTTTCATGGCCGTTAACTCTTTCCAAGATCCTTGTTCATCTAAACTACGCGTTCCAAAATGTCCGTTCATGCTTCTGCCTGCCGAACACGGTTCTGCTTGCACATCGGGCATTGCATATAATTGTGCGAAAAACTCTTTCACATTACTCATGCCCGTTGCAAACATAAACGTTTGGTCGCGGTAATATCCTGATCTAAAATCTCCATCGCGAAAAACTTTAGCCATCGCAATTTGAGCAATCTCCTTACCATCACCAAAAATTCCAAATTTAGCCTTGCCAGTAAGTACTTCTTTTCTACCCAGCAAACTTGCTTGGCGACTTTCGTTAGCTACTTTAAAATCGTTTTTTACAACTTCTTTGAAATCTTCGAAACTTAAATTACCAGTAGAAGCTGCGACTTGCTCTTTGTTATTTGCTGACATAAACGAGATATAAGGATGTGCGGCAAAAATAAGGAATCCGACGCAGACCAAGAAAAATTAATTTTCGCCTAAAATATGTATTTTAGAGCGCTTAATAGATAATACTCATGTTAAAAAAGTTTTTCATCATTTTCATATTCCTGCAACTTAATTCCTTAATTAGCAATTCGCAAGAAATTGTGCATGTTCGTTCGCATAACGAGAGGCATTTAAATTGGTACGGCGACTTTTATGAAAAAGCAAAATTCCCCTCGGCAGATACCAGTGTAAAAAGAATTACGATGAAATTAACCATTGGTTGCCCAACGAATGGTTGTAGCGATTGGGACTATACGGTTAAAGTTTTTGCACGCAGAAAAATTGGATTGGATACCGCAAATAAACCAATTTATGAATACATAGAATTTGCAAGGTATATTACCCCTTATTCTGGCGATAAAAACTTTGGATTTTACAGAGATTTTGAACTAGATGTTACCGATTTTAGATCGGTACTAACCGACTCTGCAGAGATTGGCGTGAAGTATGAAGGATATTCTGATGGATTCACCATCAGCCTAGATTATTATTTACATTTAGGTATTCCGATTAGAGAAGCGTATAAAGTAGTACCTGTTTATTACGGTGGCTTCCCGTATGGCGATCCAGCTAATTCAATAGAAAATTATATAAAGCCATTTACATTTATACCCGATTCTTTAACAAACGAA
>JBILKW010000070.1:0-10668 GCA_044376465.1 Sphingobacteriales bacterium
TGGCGGAAGACATTGCAGACACTTTGTTCCTTGCAGCCAATCTCTCAAAAGGCGCATGTTTAGAAGAGATTATTATTAGACCACAACATGGGCAGATCAGTGAGTGAATTGTGAATTGTGAATTGTGAATTGTGGGTTGAAGTTGCTGTCTGCTCATAGCTTCTCGCTCCTTGCTATAAGCTGCTTACTCCCCGCTCATAGCTAAATGCTCATCCTTCGTCGGCGAATTAGGTGCGTTCATCGGAGGGTACTTTACAGAATGTGATTCTACTTGCATCTTTGATAAAAAATAAACCTACATAACATGGCAAAAGAACTTTACAGAGACAAACAAAGAGCATCTATAGGAGGTGTTTGTGCGGGTCTCGCTGATTATTTCAGTATCGACGTAACATTAGTACGTGCATTATTTTTAGTAGCACTTTTTGGTTTCGGATCGGGCGTATTACTATACATTATTTTATGGATGGTAATTCCTGAAAAAAAAATTGATTTTAATGCTACAGGTCCAACGGTTGATTATACTGTGAACGAGGCTGGCGAAGCAAGCCCGGTGGATGAAGCAAAACTTAAAAAAATGAGAAGAAAAAATAACGAAAGTGTTATTGGAGGCTTAGTACTTTTAACATTAGGTGTTATTTTTCTGGCAGATGAATTTGTACCATGGTTTGAGTTCGATAAATTATGGCCATTAATATTAGTTGCGGTAGGTGCAGGTATTATTTGGAACAATTCGAAAAATAAAAAAGATCAATAATTTAAGGAATGAATTCAAGGAAATTAATTTGGGGATCGTTTTTAATCCTGATAGGATTACTCCTCGTAGTGCATAACTTCAATATTTTGCCATTGAGCATTAATTGGAGCAGAATGGCAAGCTTATGGCCACTGATATTAATTATTTTAGGCTTAAATAGTTTAGCGAAAAATACAAACATGAACCCTTGGTTTTTCAATGGTTCTGCAGCCATCATCATTGCTATTTTTATTTACCAAGTAGTAGATTTTAGTGGAACTAAAAGAGATCATTATTTTGATTGGAGTGACGATTTAAATGTAGAAATTGATAGCAATGGTGTAAAAACACAAGACTTTAACATCCCCTTAGATTCGGGCGTTCGAGTTGCTAAGCTTTCTTTTGTAGGCGGTGCTGCAAAATTCATGTTGAACGACACTACTTCGCAATTGATTGATGCAACAACCATGACGCGAAAGGGTGAATATTCTTTAGAAAAAGTAAGAACAGATTCTACTGAAGATATTAAGATGAAGTTAACTTCTAACAACATCAAAATTAAAAATGGAAAAATTGATAACCAAGTAGTGGTAAAATTAAATCCTTCGCTTACATGGGATTTTAATTTTGAAATTGGTGCTGGAGCTATTGATTTTGATTTCTCTGCATATAAAGTGAGAACGATCAATTTAGATGCAGGTGCTGCTTCTATAAATATGAAATTATCTGATAAACAAGCAGAAAGTAATGTAGATATTGACGCTGGTGCTTCTAGTGTTACTTTACTTGTGCCGATGAATGCACGTTGCAGAGTAAAAATGGATGCAGTTTTAACATCAGAAAATTTAGAAGGTTTTACCAAGAAAAAGGATGGTTATTATGAGTCGGATAATTTTAACGGCAAAGGCAATTTAATCAATATAAATGTTGATGCGGGCATGTCGAGCGTGACCATTGAACGCTATTAAAATGCATTTTTCTTAAAATAAAAGGCTTGATTTTTGAAATCAGGCCTTTTTTATTGAAACTCCTAGCTGTTTTTTTTGTTATTTCGCAGTATAATAAACCGTTTATGCTAACAGACAAATCGATTCAACTACTTTCAGAATTAAAAGGCAAGTATTGCAATTCATTACATCAATATAAAAGATATAACACCCGAGAGGTTACTATTGGAGATGTACCGATGGGTGCACATCACCCAATACGGATACAATCCATGACTACAACGGATACAATGAATACAATTGCAACGGTGGAGCAAACAATTCGTATGGTTGAGGCGGGATGTGAATATGTAAGAATTACGGCACCAAGTGTAAATGAATCGAATAATTTAGCAGAGATAAAAAAAGAATTGCGCAAGCGAGGATATAATGTTCCACTTGTAGCAGATATACATTTTACTCCCAATGCTGCAGAAGCAGCAGCACGTATTGTAGAAAAAGTACGCGTGAACCCAGGTAATTATGCCGATAAGAAAAAGTTTGAAAATATAGACTACACCCAATCAGAATACAACGCTGAACTAGACCGTATTAGAAAGAAGTTTGAGCCATTGGTAAAAATTTGTAAAGAATATGGAACGGCGATGCGTATTGGCACTAACCATGGTTCACTCTCTGATCGTATCATGAGCTGGCATGGAGATACACCATTGGGTATGGTAGAATCGGCAATGGAATTTATAAGAATGTGCGAGGACATGAATTACTATAATTTAGTAGTTTCTATGAAATCGAGTAATGCACAAGTAATGGTACAAGCCTACCGTTTACTTATAGAAACCATGGCCAAAGAAGGGATGAATTATCCATTACATTTAGGCGTAACAGAAGCAGGAGATGGGGAAGACGGTAGAATAAAATCGGCTGTTGGCATTGGAACATTGTTGGAAGATGGAATAGGTGATACCATTAGAGTTTCCTTAACCGAAGAGCCAGAATTTGAAGCACCTGTAGCAAAAGCTTTTGCAGCTAGGTATGTATTGCGTGCAAAAGAAACCATAAAAGCGAATGAGCTTGCAAAAGAAATTTCGCTACCCGAAAATTTTAACCCATACGAACACACACGTCGCCATACCAAAGATTTAGGTTTATTCGGAGGCCATCATGTTCCTGTTGTAATTGCTGATTTATCTCATTTAACCTTGAATGAACCCTTGCAACTTTCGCAAATTGGGTATACCTACTCAGCATTGCTTGATAAATATAACATGAGTGATTTAGCAGCAGACATTGCTTACTTAGGAGACAATGTACCTGAATATAATTTCCCTGGAAATTTGAGGAAATTGTATAATTATCAGAAATGGCTTGAATTAAAGGAAAATGGAAATAAGGAATTAGAGAATAGTATACCACTGATGAATGTTAAGGAGTACAGTAATGTTGATGCGGCAGATTTCCCTATGCATTTTGTACTTGCAAAGCCTACTGAATTAAGCGATGAATTGCTACATAAATTAAATAGCGATAAAAGTGTTTGCTTAGTATTGGAATCAGAACTTCCTAACCGTATGGCTTCGCTACGTGAAATTTTCTTTAAATTATTAACATTAAATTATGAAGTACCTGTAATTTCGAAACACAATTATCATCATTTAAGTTTAGATGAATTGCAATTATATGCCGCTACTGATTTTGGGGCATTGTTGATAGATGGTTTTTCTGATGGAATTTGGCTTTCGGCAGATAAAGATTTATCGTTGCGAATAATAAATTCTATATCATTCGGAATATTACAAGCAAGTAGAACCCGAATTTCTAAAACAGAATATATTTCATGCCCATCTTGCGGGCGTACACTTTTTGATTTGCAAGAAACCACACAAATGATACGCTCTAGAACCGATCATTTAAAGGGAATTAAAATTGGAATAATGGGCTGTATTGTAAACGGGCCAGGCGAAATGGCAGATGCGGATTATGGATATGTGGGAACAGGACCAGGAAAAATTACCTTATACCGAGGCAAAGAAGTTGTGCGCAAAAATGTAAATACCGAGAACGCTGTTGATCAATTAATTGAACTAATAAGAGAAGACGGCAATTGGATTGAAAAATAGTTAGTGTACTTTTTACAATTATTAAATAACATTTATTATCTTTAGGTGTTATTATTGAAAAAAATGATATGTCGAGTCCTATTAAAACTATTGGAGTAATGACTTCTGGCGGCGATTCGCCAGGAATGAATGCAGCAATTAGAGCTGTGGTAAGAGCTAGTATTTCTTATGGAGTTCAAGTGTATGGTATTAGGAGAGGGTATGAAGGAATGATAGATGGCGATATTATTCCAATGGTGTCTAATTCTGTTAGTAATATTATTCAGCGAGGAGGAACCATATTAAAATCTGCGCGTAGCGAACGATTTAGAACGTTAGAAGGAAGAGCTCAAGCCTACGAACAATTGAAAAAGCATGGAATTGATGCTGTGGTTGCAATTGGTGGCGATGGTACTTTTTCTGGAGCCTTGCAATTTAACAAAGAACACGATATTCCATTTGTAGGTATACCGGGTACCATAGATTGCGATTTATACGGAACAGATTATACATTAGGTTTTGACACTGCTGTAAACACAGCTGTTGATGCTATTGATAGAATTAGAGATACAGCCGATTCTCACGATCGTTTATTTTTTGTAGAGGTGATGGGTAGAGATGCAGGGTTTATTGCGCTTTATTCGGGTATTGCAGGTGGTGCAGAAGCAACCTTAATTCCAGAATCTAAAACAGATTTGAACTCATTAATGTCCATGTTGAGCAAAGGTTGGGAACGTAAAAAATCATCGATGATTGTGGTAGTAGCAGAGGGCGATGAAATTGGTGGTGCTTACCAAATGGCAGAGCAGGTAAAAGAAAAATTTAATTATTACGATATACGAGTGAGTGTGCTAGGGCATATTCAAAGAGGTGGAAGTCCGAGCTGTGCAGATAGAGTATTAGGAAGCAGAATGGGAGTAGCAGCTGTTGAAGCCTTACTAGCTGGTCGTGTTCAAATAATGATTGGTATAGTTAATAATCATATACATTATACTTCTTTAGAAAAAGCAGTAAAGCATAATCAGGATATAGATATGAATTTATTGAGGCTTGGAGAAATTTTAACGTCGTAGTTTATTCTACAAATGTTTCATGCATAACTTCTTTTATTCTATCTATTTCAAGCTTAGATAAATCGGCTATTTTCTTAATTATTCTTGATTTGTCAATAGTTCTTATTTGATCTAGAACAATCCATCCATTTATTTTCTTTTGATTTAATTCAATTCTTGTTGGATATTGTTTAGAGCTACTTGTAATCGGTGCAATTACAATTGTCTTTAAATATTTATTCATTTCGTTTGGAGAAATTACCACACAAGGCCTTGTTTTCTTTATTTCACCACCAACTGTTGGGTCTAAATTTACCAACAAAATTTCATATTGTTTTATTTCCATTCTTCAAAATCTTCATCACTAAAAACATCGTCTATAATAAGTTGGTCATCTCCATTTTCACTCATCAATTTGAATGCCTTCTCCCAACCTTTTCTTGGAGTTGATGTAGGCTTTAAAATAATTCTACCTTTTTCCAATATTATTTCAATAGATTCTTTTATATCATATTGATCTAAAATTGCTTTGGGTAAACGGATTCCTTTTGAATTTCCAATGGTAATAACTGGGATTTCCATAAATTAATTTTGTACATACAAAGTAATTACATTTTTATCAAAAATGCAAATATAAATATGGTTATTTGGAAATAATTTTTTCTTGCATTTTCTTAATAGCTTCTATTACAATTTCCTTGTGTGTAAAGGGTATGAAATGATCGAGCTCCGGATAATACATCATGTTTAATTCTGCATTTACGATTTGTTTTGTTGCGAAATCTTTATTAGCAGGATCCACTAAATTATCTTTCCCTCCTTGTATAAAAATGATTGGCATTTTTAAGTTTTTCCATTCGGGCATAATCTTAACAAGTTCAGCTTTCAATGCTAAAATCTCTTCGTTGCTCACAATAACTGCAGCAGGAATCATCCATTTAAAAACACTCCAAGTAGCTGGTTTTTGGATCCATAATTCCTTTTCCAATTGAGGGTCTATAGATGGTGCAATCAATATTAAGCCTGAGACTACATCCTCAAAATCCATCCCCATTTTTGCAATTACGGGTCCTCCGTAAGAATGCCCAATTAATACAATTTTTTTCCCTTCATCATAATATTTTTTGAGAATGGGAGCATATACAATTGAGTGCATGCTTAGCGACTCTTCCTTCACACCAAAATCTGAATAACCATACCCAGGGCGATCAACCGAAGCCATTAAATAATTTACATTAAGCGCACTATCATATAAATAATTTTCAAAAGCATTCCAGGCGCCAGGGCTACCGTGTATAAATAATAACACAGTGCTTGCCTTCGCATTGCCACTTTCTACATAATGTATGGTTCTTTTGCCTAATTTATATTGATGAAAGTTAGCATTTAGCTTTTTTTCGCTAAAGCGTTCCATTGCTTTTTTATCAGTAATTCTAAATTTTAAAAAACATGAAGAAAGCATAGAAATTATTCCAATTAGGAATAAAAATATCAGCATACTGCGTTTAAAAATTTTCATAGTATTTTAAAATATCGTGGTGCAAAATCTGATGAACTCAGAACCTTATAATTCTTTGCAAATAATTAATAAAGATATCTATTATTTATAATTCTTCTAAATAATGGCTCTGACAATTAAATGACATTAAAACCCTCTTTATGAAGTTACTTTGTAAGCAGTTGAATAGCCCCATAGGATTGAAAAATCTACGAATTATAGCATTTACTCACAAGAACTTAGACCTCAAAGAGATAGGTAAACTTGTGTTAGCACCTGAAGAAAAAAAGAGAGTGTTGAGCGCTTTGAAAGAGGAGTTAAACATTCAAGAACTTTTTTACATCGGTACTTGCAACAGAGTAGAGTTGGTTTTTACCCTAGAAACCGACATAAATGAGTATGTATTGAATAAAGTAATACAGCACTTATCGAATCAAAAAATTGAAAATTCGGATTTACTTAAAAAATCAGCATCAGTTTACCAAGACGAAGCTGCATTGGTTCATTTAATGCGAGTTTCTAGTTCATTAGAGTCATTAGTGGTTGGAGAGAAAGAAATTTTAGCACAAGTACGAAATTCTTATGATGAGTGCAAAGCATTCGGTTTTACTGGCGATTATTTAAGGCTTTGCATGATTAGGGTTGTTAAAACTGCAAAAGAGATATATACAAATACCAAAATTTCGGAGAAGCCCGTTTCAGTAGTTTCAATAGCTTACCGATTGCTAAGAAAAGCGGCCATTAACGAGCGTACTCGCTTTTTAATTATTGGTGCGGGAGAAACAAATCAACTGTTTGCTAAATATTTGAAGAAGCAGAATTTAAGCAATTTTACAGTTTTTAATCGCACACTTTCAAAGGCTCAAATGTTAGCTAATGAGTTGGATGGAAGAGCATTATCTCTTGAGGACTTAAAAATATATGCAGGTGGCTTTGATGTAATTATTACTTGTACTTCTGCAACCGAACCTATTATAACTCCCGAAATTTACAATGGCTTATTGAATGGCGAGAAGTCAAAAAAAATAATTTTAGATCTTGCCATCCCTAATGATACTGCTGCAGAAGTAGTAGAAAACAATCCAATTCATTTTATCAACATAGAGAGCATACAAGAAACGGTTAAACGCAATATGGACGAGCGCTTCGGAGAGCTTTGCCATGCGGAGCAGATTATAGCTACCAATATCAATGAATTTCGGCCACTGGTTCGCCAACGCAAAATAGAGTTGGCTATGCAAACAGTTCCTCAGAAAATAAAAGACATCAGAAATACTGCTATAAATTCGGTTTTTGCCGATGATATTAATGAACTAGATGAACAATCGAAAGAAGTATTGGAAAAAATACTAAATTACATGGAAAAAAAATACATTAGCATTCCAATGGTAATGGCAAAAGAAATTCTGGTAAAGGAATAAGTTGCTGAGATAATTAATGGAACAGATCAAAATTACAATTGGCTCACGTGGGAGTGATTTAGCTCTTTGGCAAGCCCATCATATTAAAGATCGCTTACTTGCTTTAGGAGCAGAAGTTGAAATAAAAATTTTCAAAACTCAAGGCGATAAGATTCAATATTTAAGTTTAGATAAACTAGAAGGCAAAGGATTCTTCACTAAAGAATTAGAAGATGCATTGCTCGCAAATGAGATCGATTTAGCAGTGCATTCGCATAAAGATTTACCAACAGTGTCTCCTTCAGGCCTCGTAATTGCTGCAGTATCTGAACGCGAAGATCCATCAGAATTAATTTTAATACGCAAAGAAGCATACGACGGAACACTCGAATTTTCATTCAAAAAAAATGCAATAATTGGTACTTCTTCCGCACGTAGAAAAGCTCAATTGCTTTCGTTCAGAAAAGATGTTGAAATAAAAGACATCAGAGGAAATGTTCCCACTCGAATTCAGAAATTAAGAGAAGGGCAGTTTGATGCTATATTATTAGCAAAAGCAGGTATTAGTAGATTAGCATTAGATTTATCGGATTTGATTGTTTACGAAGTAAACCCTAAGAAAATAGTCCCAGCACCCGCGCAAGGCGTATTAGCATTACAAATAAGAGAAAGCGACCAAGACATAGCAGAATTTTTGAAAGGCATTCATCAAACAGATGTGCAAGATTGTATTGGTATTGAACGTAAGCTGTTAAATTTATTTGAGGGAGGTTGCCACATGCCTTTAGGTGCTTACGCAATTTTTGAAAATAATACATATAAACTTTGGGTTTCTAAAGCAGAAGAAGCTAACGAAATACCACAACGATTATACATAGAATCTAATACTGCAGAGGGAATGGCTGAGCGGGCACTTGAAATTTTAAATAGTAATCCATTAAAAGACAAAAAAATTTTTATTAGTAGAAATACAAATGAAGTGTCTTTTTTGAAAACAAGTTTAGAAGCTTCAAACGCACTGCTCACGGGCATTACAGGAATACAAACTAAAACAATTGCATTACCAAAACTAGACTATAGCGAAGCGCAAATTATTTTTTTTAATAGTAAAAACGCAGTACAACATTTTTTTAAACAAACACCTGTATTATCAAAAGGAGTAAAGTATGCAGCTTTTGGTCCGGGTACAGAAAAAGCAATTTACCAACAAGGATTCGAAGTAGACTTTTCTGGAAAATCATCAGACCCTATGCAGGTTGCTGCACAGTTTTTAAGCAAATTTGCAGATGGGAAACGAATTGTGTTTCCTAAGGCAATACAATCATTACAATCTGTTTCATCCATTTTATCTCGCCATCATTTTGTAGAGCAAGTAGATGTTTATGAAACTAGTTCTGTAGAAAATGTAGAACTGCCAAATGCCGATGTGTATGTATTTACAAGTCCATCAAATGTAACCGCATATTCATCAACCTTAAAGAATATAAACACAAAGGTTGTAGCCATCGGTCCTAGTACTGCAGAAACCTTAACTTTGAAAGGTATAAAAGTACATGCGATTTCGGAAAGAGCGGATGATATTGGATTGTTGGATGCAATAACAAGTGTAGTTTTAAATTTTAAATTCTAAATTCTAAACTCTAAATAACAAAATCTAAAGTACCTAGTCTAAAGACTAAATACTAAATACTAACTACTATATAACAATGATAAGGCCAAGAAGAACGAGAGTAAATCCGATAATTAGAGAAATGATAGCCGAAACACGTTTATCAAAAGACATGTTTATTTATCCCTACTTTGTTGTACCTGGAGAAGGTGTTAAACATGCAATAGATGCGATGCCTGGAATTCATCATTTTTCGGTTGATGAATTATTAAAAGATGTAGAAATTGGTTTAAAGGTTGGAGTAAATAAAATTTTACTTTTTGGCGTAGGCGAACATAAAACAGAAGACGCTTCGAGTTCTTATGCAGAACATTCGGTTGTGGCGGATGCAGTGCGTGCTTTAAAAGAAAAATTTTTAGACAAATTATATGTAATTACGGATGTTTGCACTTGTGCTTACACAACCCATGGTCACTGTGGAATTATACATAATGATTATGTTGATAATGATGAAACAGTAGAGGTGCTTGTAAAAATGGCATTAAGTCATGCAAATGCCGGTGCCGATATGGTAGCGCCTAGTGATATGATGGACGGTAGAATTGGAGCGATTAGAGAGGGATTGGATAAACATGGTTTTGTGAATACCGCACTCATGTCTTACTCCATAAAATTTGCAGGAGCATATTATGGCCCCTTTAGAGAAGCTGCAGATTCGGCTCCCAATAAAGGCGATCGTAAATCATATCAAATGGATTTCCGAAATGCAAGAGAGGCAATGAAAGAAGCCGAATTAGATGAAATGGAAGGGGCAGACCTATTAATGGTAAAACCAGCCTTGGCTTATTTAGATGTAATTAGTAATTTAAGAGACCAAACCAACTTGCCCATTGCTTGTTATAACGTTTCTGCAGAATATTCTATGGTGAAAGCTGCTGCACAAAATGGTTGGATTGATGAACAAAAATTAACCATTGAAAACATGTACGCTTTTGCTCGCGCCGGTGCAAATGTTATTATTAGTTACCATACAAGAGAGATGTTTGAGAAGGGCTGGATAGAGTAGAATTAGATATTAGTAGTTAGTCGTTAGAAAAAAGAAAATAGGAAAAAGAAAATAGTATTAAGAATTAAGAAACTGAACCTAGACACTTAATACTTAATTTACAATTCACAATTTACAATTCGATGTTAGAAGGATTAAAGAAAATATTTAGTAGTGCAGAAGCAGAAACAGTAATAAGCACAGTAGAAAGAAAAGATATATCTAGAGTAAAATCTGCGGAGCTTTTTGAGAAGGCAAAGAAATATTTTCCTGGAGGTGTAA
>JBILKW010000209.1:0-3318 GCA_044376465.1 Sphingobacteriales bacterium
GCAAGTATACACCTCCATCCTACGTGCATCAATTAATGGAATATAAAGATGATGGTGAGGTTGATTTATTTTCGCTTGTTCATACAAAGTTTCTAAGCTATTACAAGCTATAAGTGGTATGTTTAGTGCGTAACACAACGCTTTTGCAGTCGACACCCCAATACGTAAGCCTGTGTAAGATCCTGGGCCTTTGCCCACTGCCACTGCATCTAAGTCTTGGAGAGTTAAATTTGCATCTGCTAATACTTGTTCAATAAATATAGTAATAGAGCTTGCATGTATGTTTTGTTCTTGTTTTTCAATACAAGAAATTAGTTGATGATTTACACTTAAGGCCACAGAGCAATTAACACTCGATGTTTCTATTAATAATACATTCATCAGTATAAATTGTAAATTAATTTAAAAATTACTGAAATTAAAAAAATGAATAATACTATTCTGATCTGTATTGGTTTTAATTTACTTGCTATTTGAACTCCAACTGGCGATCCAATTAAGCTTCCAATGGCAATAGGTAATGCCAAAGATGAAACGATTAATGTGGCCTCTCCATTGGTTTTAATACTCGTTAGTATATTGTAAACTGAAGTACATAATGCCATAATACTAATTACTCCCAAAGAAATGGAAGTCGCTTTTTTAATGGGTAATTTTAATCTATCTGTTAGTATGGGCACTATTATTACTCCTCCACCTATACCCGAAAATGCAGCTATGGTACCTGAAATTAATCCTGTTATACTAAGTGATAACATACTTGGATTTTGTGAATTTTCTTGTTCTAACTGTTTGCGTTGTGTAAAAATTCTGAAGGCTATTAAGGCTAGTAGAATAATAAAAAAAATACTAAAATTTTCTTTTGTATACCACGTACCTTTGCTAATGATGTATGAAAATAAAATAGAACTTATTGCAGCTGCAAGCCCTGCAATTACCATTTCACTGGGAAATAAATTTTTGTTTTTCCATTGCTTATAACTTCCACTAATCCCTGCAAATAAAATAGCGAACATAGAATTTGCGATTATTGATGGTACAATGATAGAGTCTGGAACACCAATTTTTTGCAGGTAATGATTAAATACTAACACATAAATTACTCCGCCACCAATACCTAGTAAGCCCGCTAGTAAGCCACCTAAGCCACCGAGTAATAGTAGAATAATAATTTCGTAAATAGAATTCAACATTATATTGTTTACACAAACTTAGTTTTTATTCGAGAATTCTTTGCCTTTTAAAATATCAGTATACATGTTCTTATTCGAAAGTATTTCTATAGCTTTTTTTACTTCCAGGTCGTTTTTTAATGATTGCTGAATTCTTCCTTTTTGATAGTAATACCTAGATGCAATTTCTTCTTCCAAAATTTCTTTTATTTCTGCTTCAAACTTTATTAAATCAGCATTTTTATCGTGCAAAAATTTAGTTTTAAGCGATTCTAAATCTGCTTTTATGGCATCATAATATTTCTCTGAAACGGCTGCATCTTTATAATCATCTAGCATTTTTTCACTTTTCGTTTTGTAGTCGAAATCTTTTGATTTCACGTAATTAATAAAATCATCGTATTCTGCTTTAGTTAAACTAAAGGATTGAAGAGAAGGTGCTGAGGGATTCTTCGCTACATAATCGTTTACATAGTCGAAAATAATATTTTTAGTAATTAACGTTTGTGTAACTATCGAATAAGTGGTTACATCAACTGAAATGTCTGGAGCAACACCACCGCCATCATAAACTTTACGACCCGATTTTGTTTTAAATTCTTTGATTAACGAATCGGCAACTTTACCTACAGATCCATCTTCATTTCTATTCGAATAATCTAATGCTTGTATGCATCTTCCACTTGGTATATAATACTTTGCTGTAGTTATTTTAAGTTGAGCATTATAACTTAATGGGCGCGTTACTTGAACTAAGCCTTTACCAAAAGTACGTTGGCCAACCACTACGCCACGATCTAGGTCTTGCACCACACCCGAAACTATTTCTGATGCAGAAGCAGAACTACTATTCGTTAATACTGCCAAGGGTATTGTTGCATCTATAGGTTCGTTAATGGTAAAATATTTCTTATTTGCATCTTTATTCTTACCTCGTGTATCAACGGCTAATTCACCTTTATTAACAAAAATATTCGAAATATCAACTGCCTCGTGCAATAGGCCTCCCGGATTACCACGTAAATCTAATACTACTCCCTTTAAATTTATATTCTTTTTTAATTCTGTTAAGGCATTTTTTACTTCTCTTGCAGCATTTTGCGTAAATCCTTTTAATTGTATAATACCAATTTCGTCGCTTATCATTCCATAATAACTGACATTATTAATCTGAATATCTTCTCTTTTTAATGCTACCTTAAAAGGTTTCTCAACGCCTTTACGTTTAATTAATATTACCAACTCGGTACCAGCTTGTCCTTTTAATGATTTACTTACTTCATTATTACTTTTTCCGAATAATGTTTTACCATCAATTTCAATTAACATATCACCCGGAAGAAGACCAGCTTTTTGAGCGGCGTATCCTTCGTATGTTTCGCGTATGTAAATGTTTTTATCACGCTGAAAGATGCTCGCTCCAACACCTCCATATTGTCCGGTTGTCATAAACCTATAATCCTCAACTTCAGATTCGGAAATATAATTTGTATACGGATCTAACGATTCAACCATGGCTTCAATACCTGTGCGCATAAGCTTTGCAGCATCCACATCGTCTACGTAATTTGAATTTAATTCTTTGTAGGTGGAAGTAAAGATTTCTAAGTTTTTAGAAATTTCGAAGTAATTATCAACAAAAGCCAGAGAGCTGAATGAGCCAAGTACTATACCTAAGCCAATTGTAATTTTTCGTGTACGTGTCATTTTCATTAGTCTAAAGGATCATAACCATGCCCTCCCCAAGGGCCACATCTTGTAATTCTTTTCAAAGCAATCCACCCACCTTTCCAAGCACCGTATTTCTTAATTGCTTGCAGTCCATATTCAGAGCATGTAGGGGTGTACCTACATGCGTTTGGTAATATAGGAGATATAATAGCTTGGTAAACGCGAATGATTGTGGTGAACAATAAAGCAAACATTTTATAGTTTAGTTAGTAAACGTTCTAGCCCTAAATTTAGTTTTTTTCTGATGGTTGAAGTCGTAATTATTTCGTTACCCGTAAAAATGATCAGTAAATGTAAACTTTTACCTTTTTCTATCAATGAAAGATAGAGGAAGTCTTCTTTAGAATGGCGGTACACCTCACGAATCTGTCTTTTTATTTTATTTCGATCAACTGCTTTTTTGAATTTACGCTTG
>JBILKW010000071.1:0-10485 GCA_044376465.1 Sphingobacteriales bacterium
ATGGTGGTAATGAGGCACCCCTACCCAGGCGCAGCCGTGTTCTTATCAAAACATATAAAAGCTACTATTGTAAATGCAGGCGACGGTGCGCATGAACACCCTACTCAAGCCTTGTTAGATGCATACTCCATTAGAGAAAAGCTAGGCGACTTAGCCGGTAAAAAAATAGTAATAGTGGGTGATATTTTACACTCTAGGGTTGCCCTCTCTAATATCTTATGCTTGCAATTATTAGGCGCAAAAGTAAAAGTTTGTGGCCCAAGCACTTTAATTCCAAAGTACATTAGAAGCTTAGGCGTTGAAGTAGAATACGACTTACGAAAGGCTCTAGAATGGTGCGATGTTGCAAACATGTTGAGAATACAACTTGAACGCCAAGACATAAAATACTTTCCCTCTTTACGTGAATATGCAATGTTATATGGCTTAAACAAACAATTGTTGAACTCACTGAATAAAGAGATTATTGTAATGCACCCTGGCCCCATAAACAGAGGGGTAGAAATAACAAGTGATGTAGCCGATTCTAAACAATCTATTATACTCGACCAAGTAGAAAATGGTGTAGCGGTAAGAATGTCTGTATTATACTTATTAGCAGGCGGACAAAATCCTGCATAAGCCATTCAAAAAATAATTGTAAAATCGCTATTGCAAATAGCATATATGAGTTCATTCTCTTATATTGCATTCTTTTATGCATAAAATGATTAGAAATTTTACACTCGTATTGCTGCTTAGCTTAAGCTTCAATTTTACATACGCACAACAAACAAGTACAGGAGAAATTAGAGGTTTTGTTTATGATAAAAAAACCGGTGAACCCATTATTTTCACCAACGTATTTATTGAAGGTACAAGCATTGGTGTAGCAACCGATGTAAATGGTTTTTACAATTTAACTAAATTAAAACCAGGTGCTATAAAATTAGTAAGTACCGGACTTGGATATGATACTGCTAAAGTAAATATTAATTTAAAAGCCGGGCAGAAAGTTTCTCAGAATTTATTTTTATCAGAAAAATCAGTAAATCTTAGAGACGTAGAAATTACGGCTGATAAAACAGAAGCAAAAACAGAAACAAAAATATCGGTTGTAAAAGTTACTCCAAAACAAATTACACAAATACCTTCTGTTGGGGGAGAACCCGACTTAGCTCAATATTTACAAGTATTACCAGGCGTAATTTTTACAGGCGACCAAGGTGGGCAATTATACATTCGAGGTGGAGCACCTATACAGAATAAAGTAATTTTAGATGGAATGGTAATTTATAACCCCTTTCACTCCATTGGTTTGTACTCAGTTTTTGAAACCGATATTATTAGAAATGCTGAAGTACATACGGGAGGATTTGGTGCAGAATATGGCGGAAGGGTTTCTGCAGTAATGGATGTTACTACTCGCGATGGAAATAAGAAAAGATTGAGTGGAAAGATTGCTACTAACCCCTTTACTTCTAAACTTTTATTAGAAGGCCCGCTTTCTAAATACAAAGAAGGAAAAGGGAATTCATCCTTCATCTTATCTGGCAGAACTTCTTATCTAGAATCTACTTCAAAAAGTGTATATAGTTATGTTGATACCGCAGGCTTACCCTATAATTTCAATGATTTGTATGGTAAAATTTCTATCAATGGCGTGAACGGAAGTAAATTAAATTTATTTGGTTTTAATTTTACCGATCAAGTAAATTTTGAAGCTCCTGCTGCCTTAAAATGGAATAGTTCGGGTGGTGGTATGTCGTTTGTTCTAATACCGGATGGTTCATCGGTTTTAATAGATGGTAACTTCGCGTACTCAAATTACAAAATATCACAGCCACAATTAAGCACAAGTCCGCGATTCAGTGAAATTAATGGCTTTAATACAGGATTAAATTTTACCTATTTTTATGGTAAAGACGAATTAAAATATGGCATAGATATGTTAGGTTTTAAAACGGATTTTAAATTTACCAATGCCAGTGGCGTACTTATCCAACAACAACAATTTACTACAGAATTAGCAACTTACTTTAAATACAAATACCTGCGAAACAGAATTATTTTTGAGCCTAGCGTTAGGTTGCATTACTATGCTTCCTTAAATGAAGTATCTGTGGAACCAAGGCTTGCTACTAAATATATCATTACAGAAAGTATACGATTTAAAGGCGCTGCAGGATATTACTCGCAAAATTTATTGAGTGCTACCTCTGATCGAGACGTAGTAAATCTATTTTACGGATTCTTATCAGGACCAAGCAATTTACCAAAAACATTCCGGGGAGATGACGTTAATACTGCATTGCAAATAGCTCGACACGCGGTGGCTGGTTTCGAATTCGACTTATTTAAATTTTACACTTTAAATATCGAAGGGTACATCAAAAAATTCGATCAATTAACAAATATTAATCGCGATAAAATTTATCCAGATAATGCTGAATTTTCTGACAAACCAGCTTATCAACGCATGGATTATATTATTGAGGATGGTATTGCAAAAGGGATTGATTTTACCCTGAAATACGATCATAAAAATTTATACGTGTGGACTACCTACTCACTTGGTTTTGTAAACAGAAGGGATGAAATTAGAACCTATATGCCACATTTCGATAGGCGCCACAATATGAATATTGTAACTTCTTATGTATTTGGTAAAGAGAAAAGTTGGGAGTTTGATGCTCGTTGGAGTCTGGGTTCTGGATTTCCATTTACACAAACACAAGGTTTTTACGAGAAAACAAACTTTACTAATATATTCGACGATTATACACAAAACTCAGGTCAGTTAGGTGTAATTTATTCTGATATAAATGGCGGACGTATACCTTGGTATCATCGCTTAGATGTTACTGTAAAAAAGCAATGGAAACTTAGCGAGCACTCTCGTTTAGAAGCGAATGTTGGCGTAACTAATTTCTATAACAGAGATAATTTATTTTATTTTGATAGGTTAAGTAACACGAAAAGATACCAGTTGCCATTCTTGCCAAGTGCAGGAGTGAACCTAACCTTTTAAATGATGAATGATGAATGAAAAAAACGATGATCATTCACAATTTATCTCACTCTCAGTCTATAGGTTTTTCCGCCCTTTCGATCGAAACGAATGATACCGTATTCGGTACTAAAAAATACTCTATAGATTAAATCGCTGCGAGTATCAGCAGTATCAGGGACATTCATTTCATACACATTGTTAAACTCTGAAATTCCTCTTAAAAAGAGAGAATCATAGAAGAATACTTTTGAGGTATCATCTAAATTAAATTCGTAACCCATCCATTTTACTCGTTTTGAAATTCCAGATTCACTATTACTTTTCTTAATCGAGATTTGAAAATTAATTGAAGTATCGCCTAGTCCTTTTATCGTTACTTTGCCATATGCAGGATAATAACTATCGCATGTAGATTCTTCTATTTCGTCGGGTGGTAAATTACCAATGTAACGGTCGGTAACACGTAAACCTTGAGAATCAACATTATTTATGTCGTACTGAATTAATTGACCATTTAAGTAGTACAATAGCTGTTTTTGCTCATCTGAAAAACTTTCGTACGTATTAGTATTTGTACAACACGCACTCATACATATAGAAAGTAAAATTAAGTAGAATAGCTTTTTAAACATTTGACTTTAGGTAATGTTACAAAATTACAAATAATTATTAGACATTTGCATGCTCTATTTTTTTGTATTCATTAAGGTTGTAATGATGTATGTACAGCAGCATAAAATTTCCAGCTAATGCTCCAAAACAATGCCATAAAAAGTGAGTTCCTATCCTGAAATAACCCCATTGATCTGATATTCTAAAAAACAAAGCAATTCCAAATGAAATTAATGCAAACACAACGTAATACCAAAACTCGAAGTTTGATTTATATAACATCCAAATGCATGGAAATAAAACACCTATACCTAATATTGAATAGTTAACATTCGCTCTTAAATTCCCGTTGTACTCTGGTATTAGTTCCCATACCGAACGATCAATTATTAATACCACAAAAAAATAAATAATTGCAAATAACCAAGAGTTTAAAACTTTATACATGAAATACATCGCCGTCATGATACACAAAATCATAATTGGAAGCCAATCCATGTATAAGAAATAAGACGAGTAACGGAAAGCATGATAAATAACACCGCCTACCCCACCAATACTCAATAAAATTAAAGAAGTAGTAAGATAGGGAAACATGCTAAATTTCCCTTTTAATCGTCCATACCAATATACCGACATCAATATAAATAATACTGCAGAAATGGTATTAAAAGGCTCTACAATGGTAGCATTAACGTCTGTTTCGGTATAGATTGGTCCACCATCTGGCAATAATTGTAATAATTTCATTGCCACTAAATTATAATTTATTCCTATAAATTATCAATAATAATCATAATAATACATCGTATATTTACGATGTATTATGGCACTAAACAAAAAAGAATTATTTAACGAACAAGATATATTTTTGGCAGAAATGGCTAAGAGTTTGTCGCACCCAGCGCGCATTCAAATTTTGAGAATTTTAGCAGAAAAAAACACCTGTATTTGTGGAGAAATTGTAGAAATTTTACCATTAGCACAAGCCACGGTTTCTCAACATTTGCTCGAATTAAAAAAATCAGGATTAGTAAAAGGAACTATCGACGGTACAAAATCTTGTTATTGCATCAACTGGGAGAATTTCAAAAAAATGGAATCCTTCCTTGGTGGTTTTGTAGGGAATATAAATGAGAGAAAGGAGCGATGTTGTTGAGTAAGTAAAAAATAGCTAGTAGCGGGTAAAAGCTGCTTTATCAGTTAATAACCTATTAACCTAATAACTCAATAACGTATTAAATAAACAATGAAATGAAAACAGAAAAAGATTTAAAAACAATCGTAAAAGAAAAATATGCTGAGATTGCATTACAATCAACAGAAGATAACAAGGCATCATGTTGTGGTGCGGGCGGTTGTTCTACCAAGGTGTATAACATCATGACAGATGATTACACGCAAGTTGATGGATATAAGCCAGAAGCAGACCTGGGTTTAGGTTGTGGTTTACCTACTGAGTTTGCAAAAATAAAAACAGGCGATATAGTAATTGATTTAGGATCAGGTGCAGGTAACGACTGCTTTGTTGCTCGCGAAGCTACAGGTGAAGAAGGAAAAGTAATTGGCATTGATTTTACAGAAGCTATGATTACAAAAGCAAGAGAGAATGCCTTGAAATTAAATTTCAGTAATGTGAATTTTATTCATGCAGATATTGATGATATTCCATTGAAAGATAATTATGCAGATGTGGTGGTGAGTAATTGTGTATTGAATTTAGTTCCGAATAAAGAAAAAGTAATATCAGAAATATACAGAGTATTAAAACCTAGTGGACATTTCAGTATTTCGGATATTGTATTGATTGGAACACTTCCATCAGAAATTAGAGAAGCCGCTGAAATGTATGCAGGCTGTGTATCTGGAGCCATACAGAAATCAGATTACCTAAACACCATTGAAAAAACTGGTTTCAAAAATATTCAAATTCAAAAAGAAAAAATAATTACTATTCCTGATGATATACTTTCTACGTACTTATCTACAGAACAAATAATAGAATATAAAAATTCTGAAATTGGGATATTTAGTATAACTGTTTACGCTGAGAAAAACGACATTAGATTACAATAGAAAATTAAGATGTTACTTGATTTTTTCAGAGAAAGCTTTTCTAAATTTTTCTAATTTGGGTGCTATTACAAATTGACAGTAGGGAGCATCACCATTTTGGTTATAATAATTTTGATGATAGTCTTCAGCAACGTAAAATTCAGCTACCGCTGAAATTTCGGTTACAACAGGCTTTCCAAACGCATTCTCAGTGTTTAATTTTTGTTTATAGAACTCTGCAGCATTTTTCTGTTCAACAGAATGATAAAAAATTGCGGATCTATATTGAGTACCTACGTCGGCACCTTGCCTATTCAATGTGGTAGGGTCGTGACTTTGCCAGAAAGCCTCTAAAAGATCTTTGTATTCAATGATTTTAGGATCGTAAACAATCTGACAAACTTCTGCATGCCCGGTTAAACCAGTACAGATTTCTTTGTAAGTAGGATTCTTCACTTTACCACCCATATAGCCTGATTTTACAGATATTACACCTTTAAGTTCTTGAAAAACAGCTTCTACACACCAAAAGCAACCTGCAGCAAACGTTGCGATTTCTACAGTATCCTGATTATTAATTTCTTGATCCATTGATTTTGTATTTATACTGTTTGCATTGCTGCATGCTGTAAATAAGAGAATTACAGACAACATTACTACATATCCTCTTTTCATTACGCTTTTTATGTAGTACAACCCCAAAGTAAATCATTTGTTTATTGAAAAAAAGGATTATTTTTGCCCTCTTTTCAAATTGTAAATAATTAACCAAAACAAAACGATAAAACCATATGGAGTTTTTACAAAACAACTTAATTTATCTCATCCCAGCATTGGGCGTATTAGGCTTAGTGGTAATGGCCATTAAAAGTGCTTGGGTAGAAAAACAAGACGCAGGTGATGCGAAAATGACTGAATTAGCAGGATATATTGCTGATGGTGCGATGGCATTCTTAAAAGCAGAATGGAAAGTGTTGAGCATTTTCGTAGTATTTGCAGCGGCATTATTAGCTTATTCAGGCACCATCCATGAAGTTAATGGAATACAAATCCACTCAAGCTGGATTATTTCTATTTCATTCATTATTGGTGCGGTATTTTCGGCATATGCAGGTTATATTGGTATGAAAGTAGCTACTAAAGCAAATGTTCGTACAACACAAGCTGCTCGAACTAGTTTAAAACAAGCCTTAAAAGTTTCGTTTACAGGTGGAACAGTAATGGGCCTAGGTGTTGCAGGTTTAGCCATTTTAGGATTGGGCGGTTTATTCATTGCATTCCTTTCTATCTTCGCAGATTTGGGAGAAAACACAGTAAAAACGGCTATCGAAGTATTAACTGGTTTCTCGTTAGGAGCAGAATCTATTGCATTATTTGCACGTGTGGGTGGTGGTATTTATACCAAAGCTGCCGATGTAGGTGCAGATTTAGTGGGTAAAGTAGAAGCAGGTATACCAGAAGACGACGTTCGCAACCCGGCAACTATTGCTGATAATGTGGGCGATAACGTAGGTGATGTGGCTGGTATGGGTGCCGATTTATTTGGTTCATACGTGGCAACTATTTTAGCTACCATGGTATTAGGGCAAGAAATTATATCGGCAGATAATTTTGGTGGCATGGCTCCAATTTTATTACCAATGATTATATGCGGTTTAGGTATTGTATTCTCTATAGTAGGAACATGGTTTGTAACCATAAAAGATGAAAAATCGAATGTACAAAATGCCTTAAACTTAGGTAACTGGTCGTCGATGATTTTAACTGTTGCGGCTTCTTTCTTTATTGTAAACTGGATGTTGCCAGAAACTTTGAACTTAAGAGGATATGAATTTTCTAAACTGAATGTATTTTGGGCAATTGTAGTAGGAACTGCAGTTGGTGCAGTAATGAGTATTGTAACTGAGTATTACACAGCTATGGGTAAAGCTCCAGTGATGTCAATTATTCAACAATCTTCAACAGGGCATGCTACGAACATAATTGGTGGATTATCAGTTGGGATGAAATCAACTGTGATTCCAATTTTAACCTTAGCGGGTGGTATCATGGCATCTTATTATTTTGCAGGATTATACGGAGTAGCTATTGCTGCGGCTGGTATGATGGCAACTACAGCGATGCAATTAGCCATTGATGCATTTGGACCAATTGCTGATAACGCAGGTGGTATAGCAGAAATGAGTCAGTTACCTCCAGAAGTACGTGAGCGTACAGATAATTTAGATGCTGTTGGAAATACTACCGCAGCAACTGGTAAAGGATTTGCGATTGCTTCAGCAGCCTTAACATCATTAGCCTTATTTGCAGCCTTTGTAGGAATTGCAGGAATTGATGCTATTGATATTTACAAAGCACCTGTATTAGCTGGTTTATTTGTAGGTGGAATGATTCCGTTTATTTTCTCTGCATTGTGCATACAAGCAGTGGGTAAAGCTGCAATGGACATGGTGCAAGAAGTTCGTCGCCAGTTCCGCGAAATTCCAGGTATTATGGAATACAAAGCGAAACCAGAATATGAAAAATGTGTAGCTATTTCTACTAAAGCTTCTATTCGCGAAATGATGTTGCCAGGTGCAATTGCTTTAATTACTCCAATCATCATCGGATTTATTTTCGGTCCGGAAGTATTAGGAGGTTTATTAGCAGGTGTAACTGTATCGGGTGTGTTAATGGGTATATTCCAATCAAACGCAGGTGGTGCATGGGACAATGCAAAAAAGTCTTTCGAAAAAGGAGTAATGATTAACGGTGAGATGTTCTACAAAAAATCAGAACCACACAAAGCATCTGTAACAGGCGATACAGTAGGAGATCCATTTAAAGATACCTCTGGTCCATCGATGAATATTTTAATAAAATTAATGTCGATTGTTTCTCTAGTAATTGCTCCATACATTTCTGTAGTTGGTACCGACAAACATGAAGGCATGGAAATGAGAAAAGAAATTAGAATTGAAAAACACATTGATTCTTTAGGAAATGTTACCATGGACACCATGATATTCCTAAACGGCAAAGAATGTAATATGAATTCTGATACTTGTATAAGTGAATGTAAAATGAATAAAGAAGAATGTGCAAAAATGATTTCTGAAGGTAAAATGACTGAGGAAGAGTGTGCAAAGAAATGTGCTGAGCACCATAATTAATTAGCTAATTAGCTAATTTACAAATTAGCTAATTATAAAAGAGAGGAAGTGCTGAAAAGTATCTTCCTCTTTTTTTTGTTCAATATAAAATTCGCTAATTAGCTAATTAATATTTTTTTTATTAGGTTTGAATTATAACCCCAATAATTAATTTATGAGATTTAAGAAACCTCTTGACCTATTACTAAGTGAAGCCTCTAAAACAGGTGAAGGATCTTTGAAAAGAACTTTAGGAGCTATGAACTTAGTTGCTCTAGGAATTGGTGCCATTATTGGTGCCGGATTATTTGTACGTACCGCTGCAGCATCGGCAGAAGCTGCAGGCCCCGCTGTTACGTTATCATTCATTGTTGCTGCAATTGGTTGTGCATTGGCAGGATTATGCTACGCAGAATTTGCCGCAATGATTCCAGTAGCCGGTAGTGCGTATACATATGCTTATGCAACTATGGGTGAAGTTACTGCATGGATTATTGGTTGGGCCTTAATTTTAGAATATGCCTTAGGTGCTGCTACTGTTTCAATTGCTTGGTCTGAATATCTTAATAACTTGCTGGGAGGTGCAATACCATATGAGTGGTGCCACTCTCCTTTCGAGACATCGGCAAATGGCATAAGTGGATTCATGAATGCTCCAGCATTATTAATATTAGGTCTGATAACTTTAGTATTAATTAGAGGTTCTAAAGAATCAGCTGCATTCAATGCAATTATTGTTATGGTAAAAGTTGCCATCGTATTAGCCTTTGTTGCAATTGGTTGGAAATTTATAAACGCAGCAAATCATACTCCTTACATCATACCCGAAAACACACCTGGTCACGAAGGTTTTTTTGCACACGGTTGGGGTGGAATATTAAAGGGTGCTGGAATTGTATTTTTTGCATTTATTGGTTTTGATGCTGTATCCACAGCAGCACAAGAAGCAAAAAACCCGAAGCGCGATATGCCAATTGGTATTCTGGGTTCATTAGTGGTGTGCACAATTTTATATATACTATTTGCTCACGTATTAACAGGTGTTGCTAACTGGACTGAATTTAAAACATCAGGTAAGGAAGCATCCGTTGCTTATGCAATTCAAAAATATATGGTTGGTTACGATTGGTTAGCTACTTCAATTACCATTGCTATTCTTGCTGGTTTTTCATCAGTAATTTTAGTAATGTTAATGGGGCAATCGAGGGTTTTCTATTCAATGTCTAAAGATGGTTTAATTCCAAAAGTATTTTCTGAATTACACCCTAAATACAGCACTCCATACAAATCAAATTATATATTATTTGCATTCGTAGGTTTATTCGGCGGATTTATTCCAGGATCTGTAGCCGGTGATTTAACCAGTATTGGTACTTTATTTGCATTCGTATTAGTTTGCGCAGGTATCATAATCATGAGGAAATCAGACCCAAATACCGAGCGTCCGTTTAGAACACCTTGGGTACCTTTCGTTCCTATTTTAGGTATAATTGTTTGCTCTGCTATGATTGTATCATTACCAGGCGAAACATTAATGAGCGCATTTTTATGGATGCTTGTAGGTTTGGTTATCTACTTTGTGTATAGCAAAAAACACTCGGTAATTAGAAACAAATAATTAAATTGTGAGTTGTGAATTGTGAGTTGTGAATTAAGCTATTAAGTCACATTATTGCTTAATTCACAACTCACAAT
>JBILKW010000002.1:0-28919 GCA_044376465.1 Sphingobacteriales bacterium
TCCGATTAATTATGCCCGGAATTTAGTTGATGTTCGTGCAGATAAGTATCAACCTTTTATAATGGTTAAAGCCCAAAAGGATGTCACTCTTTTAGAGTTAAATGACGAGTTAAAAAGCCACATGCGTTCTATACGCAGGTTATCTCCTAGAGAAGAAGACGATTTTGCACTCAACCAATCGAGTATATTGTCTCTTCAAATGGAATCGTTGTTTGGAGTGGTAAACGTTGCAGGTTGGATTATTGGAGGCTTCTCTATTTTAGTTGGAGGCTTCGGAATTGCGAACATCATGTTTGTTTCTGTGAAAGAAAGAACAAACATAATCGGAATACAAAAATCATTAGGGGCAAAAAAATATTTCATTCTCCTGCAATTTTTGTCGGAGTCGATTGTGCTCTGTTTAATGGGAGGATCTATAGGCTTGTTTTTAGTATGGATTGTTACCTTGATTGCTAATTTGTTTGATTATAATTTAGCGCTATCTCTTTCAAATTCAATGCTAGGGTTAAGCGTATCTGTAATAATAGGAGTAGTTTCGGGTTATTTACCTGCTCAAAGTGCCGCTAATTTAGACCCAGTAGAAGCTATTAGAGCTAAGTAATGTGAAATAGATATTATGTATTAGGTATAAAAACATAGTATTTATTGATAATTCTTAAGTTAAGCATGTTGAGAAAACAGGTGGGTATAAAATGTTGGATGCGAATGTTGATGTTGAACTCATTATCCATTTTTTTGGTTAAAACTTACTTAATTAGTTATGGAGTTACGATGGTGCTAATAACCCAATAATCAATTAGAACTTAATTCATGATTCATCAAAAATACTGGTGTATCCCTGCCACAATCCCTCCTTGTTTAGGATCTGCACTGTTGAAACCATAATCGCAGCGTATAACTACACCGTGTATAGGTTCTAAATAAGCTCGTAAACCGCCACCCAAAAAATTATATCCCGGACTAAAATCATTAAACAAAGCGGCCTGTAAAATTCCTAATCGGTGTTCGTATATAATTTGCCTAGTTTCAAAATTTAATACTAACTCGTAATCTCTACGAACCCTTTTAAATCCAATTCCCCTAATATTAGTATTATCATCTAATACAAATTGATCGAAGAAGGCTGATTTTCCTATACCTGCACGTAAGCGTACTGCTAAATTTGTTTGTTTATAGATATTGAAATAATACCGAACATCGCTTAATAAGCGTTTACTATCCCCAAACAATCTATTTTCTTTGGCATTACTTTTTACCTCGTTATATGATAAATCGAGGTATACACCTTTTTGATTAATTCTATTCAAATTAATAAAAGTGTATCTGTAATTTGCTCGTATTAGTAATCTGTCGGCACTAGCTTTTAGAGGATATTCCAATGGTAAGTTAGTGTAGGTTTGCGGACTAAATGTTTCGTATTGATATCCGATGCCAACTTTAGTGAATGAGTGTAAATTGATATCATATCGATGCATTAAAAGCAGCGTATAAACATCATAACTAAATTCATTTTTTTGATTGTTAAAATAAAGGGGTTCATAAGTTCCAATTTTATGAATGTCAGCAGCAATCCCATTCTTTCCTCCCAATACAAAAGGATAATCGCCACTGTATATATATGTCATCCTGCCTAATCTCCTTACATATAAATTAGAATTACCCGAGCGTCCGAAGGTGTTAAAATCAACCACTCCGGCTTGGATCTTAATAAAATCTTTTGTGAGGCCCACATCAAAAACAGGGAACATAGAGAAGGTTTCTACTAAAATAAAATAGAGCTCAGAATAATTGCTATCAATAGAAATTAGTTGATATTGTACCGAAGAAAAATGGCGTAAATTATAAATTTCTTGTACATCTTTTTTAATTTGAACTGTATCAACTGCATCCCCAGCTTTGCTTTTTACAATATGATCTCTTAAGTAAGAATATTTAGTTCTCGACAAGCCTAAAAAGCGCACATTTGAAATGGTTTGAGCGGTGCTGTATTCCGATAGGAGAATACAAAAAAGAAATAAAAGCTTATAAATTTTCGAGTAAGATCGCTTCATTGAATAACTCGTTTTTGTCGATAGGTACGACACCAACTTTTTCACAAACCAATCCGCCTGCTAAATTTGCCAATTCAGTAAATTCCTGAGCGCTCATGCCTGCTGCTAAACCTAAGGCTGCCACACTAATTACGGTATCTCCAGCTCCTGATACATCTGAAATACTTCGTATATGTGCTGCACAAACTTTTGCGTTCTTTTCATTATACAACAGAATACCTTGTTCGGAAAGAGTAATCATCACTGTGTTTGCATTTAATTGCTCGCGCAATTTTTTTGCAGCATCAAATAAACTTGGCTGATGATAATGATCGAAATCGATTTTTAATCCCTCTTTAAGTTCTTTTAAGTTTGGTTTAAATAATTGTACGTTTTTATACGCTAGGAAATTGCGTTTTTTAGGGTCAACCACCACAGGTATTCCTTTTTCATTGGCAATTTGAACAACTTTTTCTATTAATTTTTGCTGAATTACACCTTTATCGTAATCTTCAAAAATTAGTACAGAAATTTTATGTGTATCTATAATTTCAATGATTCGGTTTGTTAATGCATTGCATAGTTGATGATCAAGTATTGAATCGTCTTCATCATCAACTCTAAATAAATGTTGATGTTGGCCTATAAGTCTTGTTTTTACGGTAGTAATGCGATCTTCGGATGAAATGATCCCTTCGTCTGTTAATCCAGCATCCTTTAGTAATTTATAAAATAAATCTTGATGAATATCTTTCCCAATAACTGAACACAAAATGGGAGTGGCTCCCAGAGCTTTTACGTTTAGTGCCACGTTTGCCGCACCACCTAATCTGTTTTCACGTTTTTGTATGTTAAGTATCGGCACAGGTGCTTCTGGCGAAATACGATCTACCTTACCCCATAGGTAAGCATCAATCATTACATCTCCAATAATTAAAACCTTTTGAGTAGTAAAGGAATTAAAAATACTTTGCAGATATTCCGACATATTCTTATATTAATTTAGATAATGATTCTTTTATTCTTCGCATTCCTTCACGCAACGTTTTCTCAGAACTTGCATAAGAAAAACGAATGTTTGTTGGGCTTCCAAATGCGGCACCGGTTACTAAGGATACATGCGCATCATATAATAAAAACATACATAAATCTTCCGCAGAATTAATCACACCCTTTTCGTGCTTTTTGCCAAAAAAAGAACTTACGTCTGGAAAAAAATAAAATGCCCCATCGGGTAAATTTGTTTTTAATCCAGGGATGTCTTTCAATAATTCGAATACCAAATCTCTTCTTTTTTTATAGGCTTCTCGCATTTCTTCGGTGGGCTTAATACTTCCATCTAAAGCCGCTATGGCAGCTCGTTGAGAAATGGAGCTAGTTGCAGAAGTAAATTGGCCTTGTATTTTATCACAAGCTTGTGCGAGCGCTACAGATGAAGCCATATATCCCAATCTCCAGCCTGTCATCGCAAATGCTTTAGATAACCCGTTTATAATGATGGTACGTTCTTTAATAGATTCGAACTGAGCGATGCTTTCATGTTTACTTAAGTAATTAATGTGTTCATATATTTCATCGGAAATAATCCAAATATTGGGATACTTCTCTAATACATTTACAAAAGAGGCAAGCTCTTCCTTTGTATATACAGAACCTGTAGGATTACATGGCGAAGAAAATATTAACATTTTAGTATTTTCAGTGATGGCCTGCTCTAATTGTGTTGCCGATATTTTAAAATTACCTTCAACGCTTGAAGGGATAAAAACGGGCACACCTTCTGCTAATTTTATCATCTCAGAGTACGATACCCAATATGGCGTTGGAATTAATACTTCGTCGCCTGCATTGATGATAGAAAGTATTGCATTTGCAATGGATTGTTTTGCGCCAGTAGAAATTACAATTTGATCTGGTGTATAATGAAGGTTGTTTTCTCTTTTTAATTTACGGCAAACGGCTTCTCTTAATTCTAGATACCCAACAACAGGGGTGTAATAAGAGAAATTTTGTTCGATAGCTTCTTTTGCCGCCGTTTTAATATGCTCGGGAGTTGTAAAATCTGGTTCACCAAGGGTTAAATTGATAATGTCAATGCCTTTATTTTTTAATTCTCTACTAAGCTTAGACATCATAAGAGTCTGAGATTCAGTAAATAAATTTAGTCTATTGGATAAATTAGCCATTCAATAGTGTGTTTGTAAGCTATAAAAATAGTAAAATTTACTAAAGCGTGTACCTAATGCTAAATGTGGTGCTTAAATTAAAATACCTTTCTATGGTTGAGTTTATGTCGAATACCGATTGTGAAATACGCAAATTAGCACCAAAATGTTCTCCCATCTGATAATGTAGACCTGCTAATACACCATGGTCAGTATTTCTTATACTACCCGAACGATCGTATTCTATCACTAGATCGCTGAAAATAGCTTTTAATCTAACACTGTTGTATACACCAATTTCTGCCCTAAGCTTTGGATAAATCTCATAGGTAAATACAAAAGGGATGTCAATATAATTAAATTGGAATAAAGTATCTGGCAAAGGGTTCGTAGGACTTACCATGTCTTTACTACCTTTTTCAGAGTATAAAAATTCTATTTGCCAAGCAGATTTAAGCCCAATATTCCTTCGAACACCCGTTCCTAGGTTGAGCCCGAACTTATTAAATCCTGCCAGTTTATCGCCATTTACTTGAGATGCATTTACTCCGACTGACAAAAGCAAATGAAACTTACGATCTTGCGAATGAGAAATTTTACACAAAAAAAGTAGTAAAATAATGCCTACAAATTTTTTCATATTGCAAAATACATTTTTTTAGAAATACCTGTGAAATTTAGAGCTTATACAATTTGCGACGTACTCTTTTTTATTTTATGTTAGCTATTACAACTTTTTTATTTGTTTAATTCAGTGTCTTTCTTAGATTATCTCTATGATCTCTATCACACGGTTTTGAAATGAAATTTTATCGCCAACTTTTTTCCCTTGTATTGTACTTGCAAAAGGCGACGTTTTTGAAATCGCATAATATTCCTCGTTATCTACTTTTATTTTTCCGAAAGCTACACTAATAAAATACTTTCCTGTAATAGTGGTTACTATACTCCCTAGTTCAACTGTATGCTGCGTAAGGTTGGCATCTATTTTTAGTAAATCTTTTAAAATTATACTATTTAAATTTAACATTTCCGACAGTTTGTTTATTTCGATTTGAGTCATTTCTCTCGATGTTTCATATTTATCACCCGCGCTGCTTTTAGTATCAGCATCTCTTGATTCTAATAACATCTCTACATTATTTTTATATTCTGAAAGTCGTTCATATAAAGCTGTAGCAATAGTATTGATGAGTTTATGTTTAATCATAATTCAAAGTTAAACTATTCTATTCAAATGTATAAATTGGTTTATAGCATTTTATCTGTACTAGTTGTATCTTTGGCTGATAAATAAATGCAGTTGGGTAATCAAAAAAAACGATTAAGAATAATAAGTGCAGTACTAGGGTTGGGTATAATGATCACCATCCTAAAGTTTATTGCTTATTATATTACTCATTCTAATGCCATTTATACTGATGCATTAGAAAATATTATAAACGTGGTAGCGGGTGGATTTGCATTTTATAGTATTTATTTAGCTGCTCAACCAAAAGATATAAATCATCCATACGGACATGGTAAAATAGAGTTTTTTGCTGTTGGATTTGAAGGTGCGCTCATTGTATTTGCAGCAATTAATATTATCTATAAGTCATTCAATTCTTTTATAACTCCTCAAATTATACATCAATTAGAAAAAGGTATTTGGCTTACGGTCATTGCAGGCTTACTTAACTTAATCATAGGATTTTATGTAGTAAAACAAGGTAAAAAGCTTAATTCTATTACTTTAGAAGCAGATGGTAAACATTTAATTACGGATGCTTATACGAGTGCTGGCTTGGTATTTGGCCTTTTATTAATTAAGTATACTCAGATTTATGTATTAGACAGTATCATTTCGCTAATACTTGGTTTTCTCATTTTATATAACGGGTATCATTTAATTCGGAAATCGGTTTCGGGTTTAATGGATGAAGTGGATATTAATTTAGTTCATAACATTGTAAAAATTTTACAGAAAGAACGCAAGCCAGAGTGGATTGATGTACATAACTTGAGAACACAGAAATATGGTCACGATTTACATATTGATTGCCATATAACCATACCATATTATTTTGATTTGATTAGAGCACATGATGAAGTGGAGGCTATTGAGAAAATAATTGAACAGAATGTAGAAAACAGTGTAGAGTTGTTTATACATGTGGATCCATGTTTGCCAAATTGCTGTAACTACTGTGGGGTGGCATGCCCTGTTCGAAAACACCCACAAGAGCGCACTATAGTTTGGAATACGAATTTAGTAGTAAATAATGCTAAGCATTTTATAGATCATGCATAATAGTACGTCGCTTAATTAATACGACAAATATTCTGTAAAAACCATTTGCATATATGCTTTGCCGTTTATCATTTGCTCATCGGTACGTTTAGTGTAGTTTCTTCTTGATGTAAGTTCTTTGGTTATATTATCCATTGTATACCTATTATCATCATCAACCCAACCCAACCCATTATCATAAGTGTAAAAGGCAAAACTTTTGGCGTTTGTATTGAGTAAATCTTTTGACCATTTATAGCTACTATCATTAATATTTAATTGATTTAGCAATGTAACTGCAATATCTGTTTGCGATCCAACCTTAGTAATTTGTTTTCCATTGTATTGTTCTTTAATAACATTTCCATAAAATACTAATGGGATTCTAAACTTTAGTACATCATACGCCGTTTTATATTCGCGAGGTAAACGATGTCCGTGGTCTGCGACAATTACAAACAAGGTATTTTTGTACCATAATTCTTTTTTTGCCTTTACTAAAAACTCATTCAAACATTGATCGGTATAATGTGCAGCTTTTCTAAACTTACTAGGTAAATCTTTTTTATTGAAAGTGCTAGGAACAGGAATTTCAAATGGTTCATGTGAGCTTAGCGTAAGTACTATGGAAAGAAATGGTTCTCTTTTTGTAGCCAAGTTCTGGAGAACTTTATTAAACAAATATCCATCATGCGCACCCCACTTGGAATTCATTTGTTTGGCAGAAAAATTATTTTTATCAACCAAGTCATCAATTCCGGCCGATACTAAATATGATTTGAAGTTGGAAAATTCTGATTCGCCACCGTAGAAAAATGAGCTCGAATAACCAATTTTTTCTAATGTTTTTGGCAAAGAAGGTAGTTTTTCAAACTTATCTGGTTGTTGTATAATGGTTCGCACCGCCTGACTTGGAAAAGCGCTTAAAATGGCAATCATTCCCTTATCTGTTCTATCGCCAGAGGCATATATATTTGTAAAACTTATGCCCTCGGTTGCTATTCTACTTAAATTTGGCGATACACCTTTATCACCACCAAAGTGTTCAACTACATCCGAGGTGAAACTTTCTAAAATAATGAAAACGATATTTGGTTTATTTGTTTTTAGAATAGAATAATTACTATCGGTATTATAAGTATATAAAGAGTCTATAATTGCTTTTGCTTTTTCATTTTTTAGAAATATATATGGATTATCCGTGCTAAAATGATTTTCAATTACAGAATGCATAAAGTTCCATTCGGTATTTAAACTTGCATGATTTACAAGGGTGTTTTTAGAGAAATAAGCAGCACTTTGGTTAATCGGTGAAAGTTGAGTACCACCTCTCATCATTAAAATTCCAATACCTAAAAGCACTGTTATGCCCAGTACTCTCGGAATATAATTAAAGTCTTTTTGAAAATTATAATTAAAAAATTTGTGGTACAATGGAATAAATACTAGTAATTGTATAACCAATAATAAGCTTGAAATGCCTATAGGACTTGAGCTGCTTGAGGCAATAGCTTCACCAGGTGAGAGTATAATAAACTCAATTGCACGGCTGTTTAGTTTTGTTCCCCATTCATTATATATTCCAATATCTATGAGTCCAAATAAAACCACCATTACAATTAATACGATTGTTAAACCGTTTTGTATTTTATCAAATAAGCGAGTTTTATGAGTAAAAACAAGTTGTATAATCAGAAGAAAAATGGTAATTAATAGAAAATATCCCGACATTGATAAGTCGAGGCGTAACCCTTTAATAAATATGAGCGTTTTTTCTTCTAATGAAAATTTACTCAGTCTATCGTAATAGCTTACAAAGAATAGCATTCTCTGTACGGTGAATAAAATCATCCAGAAAAGGACGTATTTTATTGAAGAAATAAATAGGTTAAACATTCTATTCTCCCATGCTTCCGCTCAGCTCCTTCATTAGCTCGTCTTGTGTGGTAGATTTATAGCCGCTTGGAACGATAAATTCTTCATCAGAAACTTTAATTTTTTTAATTTCTTTTACTGTAACAGTCATCTTAACATTATATATTGTTGTGAAGTATTCCATAGGAAATCCTTCTATAATTTTAAATTCTGCGTTTATTGAATTTGCTATAAATGGAATTTCTTTGGTATAAAAAATTGTCACTTCATTTTTAGTGTTTTTATCAACTAATATTACTTTTTTACATTTATAACCTGCAATAAGCTTTGTTTCTTCAGTCTCTATAGGCTCATAATCGGGCATGTTAGCTACTTGTTGATTAATTTTATACTCGTCTATTTTCATAGCATATTTATTATTCATAATGTCTAAAAGTACAACGCCACTTTTAGAATCTTTAGAATCATTTATGGCAACTGTCTTTGACGCGCCTGTCTCAAATTCGGTTCTGTTTTTGGTCCCTTTAAATTTAACAGTCATTTCTGTGGGCAACATCGCTGTTGATAAAGTCATTACTTCGGTAACGTCCATTTGTAAATCATAAATAACTACTCCTTCAGTTATGGAAGTTTGTGCAATTACATTTTGTTGTATACTTAGGAATACTATAATTCCGATAGAAATCATTATTTTTTTCATATATCGTACATTTATTTGCGAATTTAATAATAATTAGATCAAAAAAATTATGAAACATAAATATTATAAGCATATTCTTTCGTAAGCTATTGGTTCATAGGTATCAAAGTCATTAATTATGCTTAATGTTTGTTTATTAATTTCTATATAATATACATTATTCTTAAGAGAAGTAATCGCCTTTTTTTTAACATTGATGTTATTCCAATTTTGAATGGTTTTGTTTAATTGATCATTATTTTTTGCGCTTCTAATGAGCATAAGTAAACTATCATTTGTTTCTATGGTATAATTAAAAGTATAAGCTATATTGAATTTCCAAACATGTGCATGGTTATGTTTATTGAAATTATATATCAAGTGTAAGCTATAGCAAATTAATGTGACGAATACATATTTGAAGCTTTGTTTAATATTTTCTCTCCACAATAGAAGTATAAAAAAGATGATCAACGCTAATGTTAAACAGTCAATAAATGACCATTTAGAGAAGTTTAGCACAGCTCCGGGTAATTTTGCAATAACACCTAAATAGTTATTAAGGTATTGTATACTATACGTTACAATATATTCGCATACGGTGTTAAGGTAAGGAACTGAGGCGAATACCAAGTTGGCAATTGCGGCATATAGAGCAATACTGGATAGTGGTATCGCCAATAAATTTGCTAATAAGAAGTAATTGGGGAATTGATGAAAGTAATACATACAAAAGGGAAGGGTACATAATTGTGCAGCTATAGATACCGAAAATGTGATCCAAATGTATTCATCGATTTTATTTTTAGGCACATATAAATTTGATATAGGCTTTTGTAAGTACACAATGCCAATTACGGCTAAATAAGAGAGTTGAAATCCAATATCAAACAAATAATAGGTGTCTATACATAAAATTAATAATGCAGATGCGGCAATATGGTTTATAGGGTTGGATTTAATATTGATGGCCTTGCCAATGCTTAAAAAACTAATCATTAATGCCGAACGAATAACAGATGCAGGCAAGCCCGTTAAGCACGCATACAGCCAAATTAATAGTATAATAGAGATGGTTTTTATGATTTCATTTTTTACAAGCGGTATAATTTTGAAGATGTATTGAAGCACTAAAAAGATAATTCCTACATGTAAACCTGATACAGAAATAATATGGATAGTACCCGTATCAGTATAACTTTTCATTATTTCCTGGTCAATGTCTGTCCGTTCACCAAGTAATAAAGCAGCAGCCATTTCGTAGCTATTTTCATCTTTAATATTCCCTCTCAAAATAGCTAATAGTCGGTCTCGAAGGGTGTAACTTATATCTAACACACTAAAATTTTTAGAACGTGCTAGCCTTTTCACATCTGCTGAATCGACTATAAGTTGATGGTGAATCCTTTTGTTAATTAAGTAATTTTTATAATTGAATTCTCCAGGATGTTGTATGGATTCTATGGCTAATAGTTTTCCTTTAATACTTAATATATCATGTAAATTATAAGATGAATTTTTGGATTTAATGGTAAGCTGTATTTTGCCAACCGTTTTTGAGTGATTTAATATCTTTGCTTCATAGATGTATTTATTCTTTTTTTTCTTACCGGCATTGTTTATTTCTACAATAAATTGAGTATTGTTTTGTATGTTCAAATAATTAATATTATTTCTACTATCTTGAAAGTAACTAAATAGGTATGAAAATGTGAAGATGCATGTAAATACTATACTTCCATTTAATTTACTAAAAGTGAAATTATATGCATTTATATAGTATCTATAGAGTACTAACGTTACTATTAAGCCAGTTAAAATACATGATAGTAAATACAATGGGATAAAAGAAAAAGTGTATTCATAGGTTATAATACCCAAGCAGAATACGATGCATATCCGCATAAAAATTGTTTCTCTCATTAAATTTCGTAACATATTTAAGGGTATTTTATACTGCTAAGTATTTTATAATTAGATTCTCTATTTATACTGTTGTAAGCACTTGTATATTGAATGGCAAAATGAAATTTTTTCTTATGTTTCCATTGCCAGCCAATGTTTTGTACCACACCATTATCATATACAGCAACGGTGTTTCTTGCAAGTATTACGTTGTTTGTGCTTGCATAAATAGGTGGTCCATTATTAATATCGAACATGCCAATGGAGTACATTAGTTTCCATTTTTTCTGTTTATACTCTAATTGGTAAAGTATTGCAAGAGAGCTTATTTTGTTCAATGCATTTCTGTGGAAATATAGTTCTTGGTTAACGTGTTCATTTACGCTTTGCTTTACACTAATTCTAAGTCTATTTTCATCGTTCTTGGTAAATAACTTTTCTGAATTTGTGCCGTCTAAATTTTCATTTTTAAATAAATAAATCACTGTAATTTTTAACTGCTTTGAAAATATACGATCTACTCTTATAAGCTCAGTATTTTCAATACTTCTGCCAATTTTATCAGCATTATTTTCTGTTTTGAAATTTACACGATGAGTAAGGTTTACATTCCATTTTCTTTTAAATGGAAAACTTACATTGATGGCATATCCATTTCCATCGTTTACATTAAACCCTTGTACATTGCTAGCTGCCCATTTGCTTTCAAACTCTTTAATGTAATTAGTATTTGACAAGCTTACTTGCATATCTTTATTCAACATAATGGCTAAACCAATTGAGTATGCATTACCAGTTGTATGATGAACAAGTTCTGAGAAAGCAGTAAGGTTTCTATAATAAAATTGGTTGGAGTAGGAGAGCGAAGTATTTTTTTCGATTAGATCCTGAATTACTAAAAAACCATGATGGTTTGTACGGGCATTTTTTTCAATACCAATGATAAGTAAACGTTCGTTAAGTTTATCTTTCTTCGCGACTTCGGCAGTAGTTCTATGAGATCCAAATGTGTTTCCATCGTCAATTTTTTGAGCATTTAGGCCAATGTTTATTTGTATATTCTTTACTCGTTGTAAATAATAAAAACCTTGCGAAGTGTTATATTCGCTTTGGTTCGCAACTACCATCCACCTGTGTTGAATAATATTATTGATACCACCGGCTCCAAATCCTCCCGAGAAACCTTGTCCCATTAACAATCCGAATCCCTGATATATTTGAAAATTACCAATTCCTATTTCAAACCGATTACTTAGGTATTGCATGTAAAATGCATAATGGTCGTAATAATTAATAAGTGTTGTTTTGTTGTAATTTTCTCCTACATCATATTCTCTTGCTATAGCTACGTTACATTTATTTCCAATTCTTACTTTTAGTTGTTGATAGTTAGCCCAATTTGAGCCAATTGCATTTTCAATTTCTTTTGATTGATAGGTGTATCTGCTGTAAAACTTTACTTTTTCGGTTGAAATGTTGTAATATTCATCTTCAAATTTTATCAGTTTACACAAAGCTATATAGGTGTTATACTCAATGTTTACCAATGTTTGAAGCTCAACTAGATCTAATACTCTACCCGTTTGTTGGACGTGATTACGGATAGCTTCTATTTGAGGTTTTGTTAAATAAAGTGAACTTAGTTCTACATCATTTAACAGTTCTGCGAGGTAAACTTTATTCTTATATTTTATAGTAATTTCTTCATTATTCTCAATGTTTTCATTTAGAATCTCGTCATTTTCTAGAATAGGATCCGTAGTGCTTTCTATTTGCGCAACGCAACAATTAGCAACAGATATAAATCCTATAATCCCAAAAAATTTAATCAATAAACTGTATTCCCATGCCCACTCCATAACTCAATCCTAACCTATTGTGGTAATTAGTACTCATTTCGATGTTATATTTTTTGAATCGATAGTTTAACCCGCTAGAGAGGGCTGCGTCTTTATTGTTCCAACCTATGCGAACTGCCAACGCTTTCCCTATTAAATATTCCATGCCTGCACGAATCCTGGTTGGACCTAATTCACTCATTTCTATAGAAACATAAAAGGGTAGTTTGGAATCCAATAAATAACACAAACCCATACTCAAAGCGGTATTTTGAAAAACCATTATCGCTTTATTTGTTCGCAATTTTAGATGAATGCCGGCAGATAGTTTGTTGCTAAATCGCTCCACAATTCCCAACTCCACTCGATAATTTTTTTGGATTGTTTCCTCTCTTATCAATACAATCGCCGATACTATTTTTACTCCTAAGGATAAATTCTGATTTAGTTTCATCCCTGCAGTAAGTGATGCCAGATGTTCTTTATATCCTTCAATTCCTTGTTGTGAATAATCAAATGAATAGCCTTGTTTATTTACCTTTCCGGAAACATACAAAGTATTTGTTCTCAAACCGCTAATTCCAAAAGGCATTAATTGGGATACACCTATCATCACGTTTTCTTGTTCTGCAATACTACCCGGATTTCTTCCTAAATAAGTACCTCTACTGCTACACACATCTGCAGATGCGATAGACATGGTGTACGAATCATACATCACTTGACCGCTTGCACTCGTTACCATTAACAAACAAATCCACCAGCACTTCATCTTATTTTTGCTCAGGTGTAAATGTCGGTATGATAAATAGAATACTCAACTGCATATATGCAGGTTCTTTTATCATCCTTAATATATGCAGGATGATAAATGCAGTATTTCTACAAATGATCCTTAATATCCAATAAAAATGTTTTTAATTTTTCGAGCGATTGAATTACTTTTTGATTTTCTTTGAGATCATTTGGGTTCTTTTTCATCTCTTCTTTCGCTCCGTTTAAGGTAAATCCTTTTTCTTTTACTAAATGATAAATAATTTTTATGTTTTCAATGTCTTCATTTGTAAATAATCGGTTTCCTTTTCTATTTTTTTTAGGTTGCAATACGTCAAACTCATTTTCCCAAAATCTAATTAGAGATGGGTTTACCTCAAACATCTTAGCCACTTCGCCAATGGAGTAGTATCTTTTTTGGGTTTCTTGTTCTTTGTAGGGCATTTTATTTTGAATAGAATTCCTAAAATTAATCAAATGATTGGTTTGCTGTTGCAGATATTTTCAACATTTTCTCGTACTCAACTGGAGTTAAATCGTTGTAGTAAAAATTTATTGGATTTATTGGACGTCCGCCTTTTCTAACTTCGTAATGCAAGTGTGGGGCTGTTGAAGTCCCCGTATTTCCAACATATCCAATAATTTCACCTCTTTTAACGCTTTGTCCTCTCCGGGCTTTAATTCTGCTCATGTGCCCGTAAAGTGTTTGGTAGCCATATCCATGGTTAATCACTACATGGTTCCCGTATCCTCTACCGCTTCCATCGGCAATAATAACATAACCATCTCCTGTAGCATAAATCGGCGTTCCAATACTCGCTGTAAAATCCATCCCAGTATGCATTTTAGAGGTTTTATATATGGGGTGAATTCTATAGCCAAAGCCCGAAGCAAATGCTTTCAATGTTCTATTTGAAATGGGTTGTATTGCAGGAATTGAGGCTAATAATTTATTTTTATTTTTTACTTCTTTTAATAATTCGTCGTATGATTTCGACTGTACATACATCTGCTTTGCCACCCTATCTAGTTTTTTAGTGGCTTCAATCATTATTTCAGAATAATCATACCCTTCTAATGCCCTGTATTTATTGATGCCTCCGTATCCAGCCTTCCTCACATCATCCGAAATTGGCTCTGCTTCAAATATAACTCTGTAAATATTGTCGTCGCGATCTTCCAAATCATTCATCACTACTTCCATAATTTTTAATCGATCTTCCAATATATCGTATTGTAAACTTAGGCTCTCTATTTCACGCTTTAATCTTTTCTCTTTTGGAGAATCGATATAGGTGTAGGCAAGAATCATTACGATGCTGGCAAATACTGCTACCGAAGCTAAATATCCAACTATTCTCAATAGCTTTCGCGCTAAGCTGAGCTCTACTTTTTCATACGTTAGGGTATGGGTATTATAGAAGTATTTTATTTTTTTAGCCATTGAACAAAGGTACAAAAAATGAACATGTTGCCCAATATTGAAGCAAATGTACTGTATATGAGTCTTATATGAGATATTTAGGTGTGGAAGAATAGCTTTGAAAAAGCCCTATTCTATTTATATTTTACGATTCAAAAGATTATTTTTGCCAGCTATGAATTCAAGAGAAATACGTCAAGCTTTTTTAGATTTTTTCGAATCAAAACAACATAAAATAGTACCATCAGCCCCAATGGTTGTACAAAACGACCCTACGCTGATGTTCATTAACTCTGGAATGGCTCCTTTTAAAGATATTTTTTTAGGAAACAGCCCTGTGAAGTACCCACGTATTGCCGATACTCAAAAATGTTTACGTGTTTCCGGTAAACACAACGATTTAGAGGAAGTAGGGATTGATACCTACCACCATACCATGTTTGAAATGCTTGGAAACTGGTCCTTTGGCGATTATTTTAAACACGAAGCCATTAATTGGAGTTGGGAATTACTAACCGAAGTGTATAAACTTGATAAAGACAGATTATACGTTACTGTTTTTGAAGGTGATGAAAAAGATGGTATACCTCCCTCTATTATTGCCTTAAATGAATGGAAAAAATTAGTGCCAGAGAGTAGAATTTTAATGGGCAATAAGAAAGATAATTTCTGGGAGATGGGAGATACAGGGCCTTGCGGACCATGTTCTGAAATACACATGGATTGCCGAACCGACGAGGAACGTAAATTAGTTGACGGTGCTACTTTGGTTAATAAAGATCACCCTCAAGTAATAGAAATTTGGAATAATGTATTTATGCAATACAGCAGGATGAAAGATGGTTCATTGCAACCCTTACCTGCCAAACATGTTGATACAGGTATGGGGTTCGAACGTTTAGTTCGCATTATTCAGAACAAACAATCAAATTACGATACCGATATTTTTCAACCTTTAATTCAATACATTTCTAGTGCATGCGGAATTCCGTATGGCAATAATGAGAAAACAGACATTGCCATGCGTGTAATGTCCGACCATATTAGAGCCATTGCTTTTTGTATTGGCGACGGTCAGTTACCTTCTAACGTGAAGGCCGGTTATGTAATTCGTAGAATTTTACGCCGTGCAGTTCGATATGCTTACACATTCTTAGACATTAAAGAACCTTTTTTATATAAACTTACTGATATTTTAGCAGAACAATTTGATGGAGTTTTTACAGAAATTGTAGAGCAAAAAGAGTTCATTAAAAAAGTAATTATGGAAGAAGAAGCCTCTTTTTTAAGAACATTAGCTTCCGGAATTCAGCGTTTCGAGAAATATCAAGTAAGCAACCATACCATCGAAGGAGCATTTGCATTTGAGCTTTTCGACACTTTCGGTTTCCCGATTGATTTAACTCAATTAATGGCTTCGGAAAAAGGTTGTAAAGTAGATATTGATGGATTTAACAAAGCACTAGAAGAACAAAAAGTTCGTTCGAGAGCTGCAACACTAGTTGATACAGATGATTGGGTGATGTTGCAAAATACCGAAGAATCTAATTTTGTTGGGTATGATGAAGTTGAAACAGAATCTGAAATATTAAAATACCGTAAAGTAACGGCAAAAGGCAAAGAGCTTTTTCAGTTAGTTTTAAATACTACTCCTTTTTATGCGGAGAGTGGCGGACAAGTAGGAGATAAGGGAACGCTTGTAAATACTAGCAATTCCAAAGATTCGGTAAAAATAATTGATACTAAAAAAGAGAATAATCAAACGATACACATTAGCGAGAAACTTCCAGCAGATTTAAATGCTAAGTTTCTAGCTAAAATTGATGTAGTAAAACGTGCAGATACTACAAAAAATCATTCGGCTACCCATCTAATGCATGCAGCTCTTAAAGAAGTGTTAGGAGTACATGTAAACCAAAAAGGATCATTGGTAAATGAAGAACATTTGAGATTTGACTTTTCTCATTTTGCAAAAATGACGGAACAGGAAATTGAAAAAGTAGAGGAAATTGTAAACGCTAAAATTGCTGCACAAATAACTTTAAAAGAGCAACGAAATGTACCTTATCAAGAAGCGTTGAACTCAGGTGTTACGGCGTTATTTGGTGAAAAGTATGGTGATTTTGTACGTGTTATTACGTTCGACGATATGTACTCTAAAGAACTATGTGGAGGAACACATGTTAAAAATACTGGAGATATTGCATTGTTCAGAATTAGTTCCGAATCTGCAGTGTCTGCAGGTGTTAGACGAATTGAAGCAATAACATCTACCAAGGCATTAAACTTTTTGAACGAGCAATCGAAGACTTTAGAGAATTTGAAATCCCTATTAAAAAACCCAGTAGATATTCGGAAGTCACTTGAACAATTAATAGATGAACATCAAAAATCAAAAAAAATAATAGAGAAGTTGTTACAAGAAAAAGCAACAAGTATAAAAGCTGAACTAAAAAATAAAGTACAATTGATAAATAAAGTGAATTTTATTGCTGAGAAAATAGATTTACAAGATGTTGATTTGATTAAAAATTTGTTATTTGAATTGCGTGAAGAATTACCGAATGCTTATATTTTATTGGCTGCAGAGATAGATGCTAAACCACATTTAGCACTAATAATTTCTGAGGATTTGTTAAAAGAAAAAAATATAAATGCTTCAAACATTATTCGCGATTTGGGTAAAGAGATACAAGGAGGTGGAGGGGGCCAAGCCTTTTTTGCAACAGCAGGAGGAAAAAACGTGCATGGATTAACAAATGCCATCAAAAAGGCAAAAGACTTTATTAAGTAATGGTATACGCATTTGGTAAATATTTATTAAGACTGGGAGCAGAGTTCTTCTTTTCTAAGCATCATATTAAAAGCTTCGAGAAGTTAAGAACTAATAAGCCATTGGTAGTTTGCTCAAATCATGCAGCTGCACATTTAGATGGAATATTAATTATGATATTTTCTCGACGCAGATTTCATGTATTAGTAAGAGCTGATGTTTTTAAGAAAAAATGGGTAGCCAATTTATTAGCTAAAATAAATTTAATTCCAATATATAGAATTAGAGATGGGTTTAATAATCTTGAAAAAAATTCGGAAACGTTTGATCGTTGTTATGAAATCCTAAAAAACAATGGAGCCATTATTATTTTTCCGGAAGCAAATTGTGAAACGGAGCGTAAGCTGAGAAAGTTGCATAAAGGGGCCGCAAAAATTGCAATGATGGCAGAAGAACGGTCGGAATATAAGTTAGGTGTAGAAATGGTGGCTCTTGGAATTACACAAGAGAGAATTACAAGTTCTGGCGGCAGAATTTTCCTGGAAGCAGCCGATCCCTTTAGCTTGCGGCCTTACTTTGATGCCTATCAACAAAATAACAATAAAGCTCTAAATGAAATTATTCAAGATGTTGAGCAAGACTTACGCAAGGTTTTGCCTGTTGTAAATAACAAAGAAGACGAATATTTATTTGAATATTTAGTTACTCAAAAAAATACCATCGACAATTTAGAAGCCTGGAAAACTACTGCAACACTCGTGAATAATTCTGAAGCCGAATTGAAGAAAGCAGTTAGTTCTGCGATATACGACTTTAATAATTATTTGGTAGAAAACGGAGTTGATATAAACATTGTAGAGCAATTTAAAAGTGTACCAAGAGCAAAGCGCTGGTTGAAATTATTACTACCGATAATTGATGTAATAGCTTTATTTCCATTTTTTGTGATTGGTTTTATTTTCAATTATTTCCAGTTTTTTATCCCAGAAAAATTAACAAGAAAAATGTTTAAAGACGCTTGTTTTATAATTGGAACTCACTTTGCCATGACTACCTTTCTTTTCCTATTTAGTTATATTTTTTACATGATACTATTGAGTTTGTATGTGAGTGTTATCTCAGTAGTTATTGGAATGATTGTAATTGCCACTTGTGGCATTGTAAGTTATTATTACCGCAAAAGGTTTTTTTATCTTTTAAAATGCATACGATATGAAATGGCTGGTAATAAGAAAAGAAAAGAATGGAATGCTCAATACCATATATTATCTTCAGAATTAGCAGAATGGGTACAGAAATAACCCTCAATTTAATACCTTTGTAACATGTCAAAAACAATTTACGATCAATACGAAACGGTAGTTGGATTAGAGATTCATGCACAATTATCAACACTTAGTAAAGCATATGCTGCAGATTCTGCAGGCTTTGGCGACGATCCAAATACAAATATAAGTGCCATTACACTCGGTCATCCGGGCACCTTACCTAAGGTGAACGAACAAGTAATTTATTTTGCTGTAAAAATGGGTTTAGCTACCAATTGTGAGATTCGGTTAGAGAATGAATACGCCCGTAAAAATTATTTTTATGCCGATTTGCCTAAGGGATATCAAATCACTCAAGATACCACACCAATTTGTTTCAAAGGATATTTAGATATTAAATTGAAGGATGGTTCGGTAAAAAGAATAGGCATTACACGAATACATATGGAAGAGGATGCCGGTAAAAGTATTCATGATCAGGATCTATATGATTCGTTGATAGACCTAAATCGTGCAGGTGTTCCACTAATTGAAATAGTATCGGAGCCGGATATTCGTTCGGCAGAGGAAGCTGGAGCCTATTTAACCGAAATTAGAAAATTACTGAGGTATTTAGAGATTTGCGACGGTAACATGGAAGAGGGAAGCATGCGTTGCGATGCCAATATTTCGGTGCGTAAAAAAGGAGAAATAAAGTTTGGAAACCGTTGCGAAGTAAAGAACTTAAACTCCATTCGTAATGTACAAAGAGCGATAGAATTTGAAGTAAAACGCCAAATAGATCTAATAGAAGCAGGCGGGCACATCGATCAGAATACCTTAAACTTCGATGCCGTTTCGGGCACCACTTCAGTTCTAAGATCTAAAGAAATGGCGAACGATTATCGTTATTTCCCAGAGCCAGATTTACCTCCTGTACTGTTAACTAATAGTTATATAACGGATGTACAAGCAAACATGCCTGCTTTGCCAGATGAGTTGTTTCATAAATTTACCTCAGAATTTAAGTTATCTGAGTACGATGCTCATATCATTTTAGAGCAAAAAGAAATGGCATTGTATTATTTAGATTTAACTACACATACTAAGAATTACAAAGCTGCAGCAAATTGGTTAATGGGTGCAATTAAATCTCATTTAAATGAGCAAGCCATAGAAATTGCTCAGTTTCCTTTAGTACCCTCACAAATTGCAGAACTGATTAGCTTAATTGATGAAGGAAAAATTAACATTACGCTTGCCAATCAACAATTATTTCCAGCAATGTTAATTCATAATACTAAGAAAGCATTAGAGTTAGCTACAGAATTGAATTTAATTATTAGCAATTCTAATGAAGAAGTACTTGCCTTTATACATCAAGTAATACAAGCTTATCCGGAGAAAGTTGCCGAATATAAATCGGGTAAAAAAGGCTTACTAGGATTGTTTATGGGTGAGGTGATGAAATTAGCAAAAGGTAAATTAGATCCGAAAGAGGCAAACAAATTGTTAATGCAAATACTAGATAATAGTCACTAGTCGTTAGAAAATAGAAAGGTATAGAGTTTGAAAATTACTGATGCTTTGCCAATACTTAATTCTTAATACTCAATATAAGAATCAAAAAACCATGAACAGAACAATAATATACATTTGTGCTTTGTTCGCAATTACACTTGCGGCGTGTAGCACTAATACGGGTTTTGAAATTGAAGGAACCATTGTTGGGGCTGAAAACAAAACTGTTTATTTAGAGAAAATTACGGGTCAAGCGATCATGATTGATTCGTTTATAATTGGAAGTAATGGAAAATTTAAGTTTGTAGGAACGGCAGAAAAACCAAGTGTTTACAGATTGAATTTTGGTAATGTTCGTGCATTAGATTTAGTATTGGATAATACCTCTAAAGTAGAAGTAAACATTGATGCGAAGATGCGAATGGATGAGTACGAAGTAAAAGGTTCTGAAGCATCCCTAAAAATAAAAGAGATCAATAAGATTTTATACGATACATATAAGGTTGTAGAAGGATTGCAGAATGAGTATGCTGCGATGGCAGAAGGATTTGAATCGAATGAAGCTAAAATAGCCTTGCTTGAAAAGAAGTATCAAGATGCAATGGATAATCAGGTAAAGTTAATCAAGGAATTTACAGATAAGAATAATGATGCAATCATCGATATTTATGCGGTATCTTATTTGAACATTGATGAAAATTTTGAATTTATAAAATCTGTAGTAGATAAACATAAAGCTACAATAGCAGAGAGTGATTATACCCAAGAATATGCAAATAAATTAGATAGTTATGCATCACTTGCAATTGGAAAAATTGCTCCGGATATTGCTTTAAACGATCCTAATGGTAAAGAAATAAAACTAAGCTCGTTAAGAGGCAAGGTTGTATTGTTGGACTTTTGGGCTTCTTGGTGTGGGCCATGTAGGCAAGAAAACCCCAATAATGTGAAGTTGTACAAAGAATACAATGCCAAAGGCTTTGAAATTTATGGAGTGTCGTTAGATAAAAACAAGGAGGATTGGACGAAGGCCATTATGCAGGACCAATTAACTTGGACGCATGTATCTGATTTGAAGTTTTGGCAATCGGATGCGGCAGCTACTTATAAGGTAGAATCTATACCTGCAACCTTTTTATTAGATCAGGATGGTAAAATACTTGCCAAAAACTTGAGAGGGGAGCAACTTGCTCAATTCTTAAAGAAATTGTTTAATTAGAGCGATCTTTATTTTAAGATATCATGAACAATTTAACAATTATTTAACATATCTTTAACTCATTGGTCTTATTGTTGAACTACTTTCGATACAAATAATTCACATGAGCACTACCAAACAAAAAATCCTAATTGTAGACGATGAGCCAGATATTTTAGAGCTAATTGAATACAATTTAAAAAAAGAAGGATATCAAGTGTATACTGCTTCAAATGGTTTAGAGGCCATACAACAAGCAAAGAAGCATCATCCGGATTTAATAATTTTGGACATTATGATGCCAAAATTAGATGGTATTGAAGCTTGCCGACAGTTGCGTACATTGCCAGAGTTTAAAACAACTTTTATGGTATTTTTAACCGCAAGGAGCGAAGAGTATTCAGAAATTTCTGGTTTTAATGTAGGTGCCGACGATTATATTGCAAAACCAATTAAACCAAGAGCTTTAATTTCTAGAATAAACGCCATTCTACGAAGAAATACAATGGCCGATTCTGATTTAGAGAATAAATTAGAAATTGGCGATTTAGTAATTGATAGAGAAGCTTATTTAGTATTTCAAAAAGGACAAAAAGTAGTGCTTGCTAAAAAAGAATTTGAACTCCTATATTTGTTAGCATCTAAACCTGGTAAAGTTTTTACAAGAGAAGTAATTCTTAATAATATTTGGGAGGATTCTGTTGTAGTAACTAACCGAACAATTGACGTGCATATCCGTAAACTGAGAGAAAAATTAGGAGATGATTACGTTGCAACTGTAAAAGGGGTGGGTTACAAATTTGAGATATAAAATGAATAAAAACCCTACGCCTAATAGTATTGCATTATTTACTTCATTATTATTAACACTATTAGTAGGGATTGCGGCTTATTTTATTTTCTTTAAAATTTGGTTAACATTTTTGTTGTTAGTTATAGTATTTAGCGCTTCGTATTTTCTATTTCGATATTCCATTGAAGTTTTTATTTACCGAAAAATAAAATTAGTATACAAAAACATACACAGCTTAAAAGTTCGTAAGCTAGATCCTCGTATGGGCGACATTAACATGCTCGATCCTATTAATGAAATGGAGAAAGAAGTGAGAGATTGGGCGGAGGATAAAAGCTCTGAAATTGAGCAATTACGTACCATGGAAAAGTATCGTAAAGAGTTTTTAGGCAATGTTTCTCATGAGTTAAAAACACCAATTTTTAACATTCAAGGGTATATAAACACCTTAATTGATGGTGCTTGGGAAGATCAAGAAGTATTAATTCATTTCCTTAAAAAAGCAGCAAGAAGTACGGATAGAATTGCCTCATTGGTAGATGATTTGGAGGCCATTTCTAAATTAGAATCTGGGTTTTTAACCATGGAAGTAGAGATTTTTGATGTGAACGATTTGATACGCGATATTTTTGATAGCTTGGATTTTAAAGCTGCTGAAAAAAACATAACGCTAGATTTTAAAGAGGGATGTGATATGCCTTTTATTGTTGAAGCAGATAAAGACAGAATTCGTCAGGTAGTTATAAATCTTTTAGTAAATTCCATTAAATATGGTAAAGAAAATGGACATACATTGATAGGTTTGTATGACATGGATGAAAATATTTTAGTAGAGGTTACAGACAATGGGATAGGCATTGAGGAAGAACATTTACCACGTTTATTTGAACGTTTTTACAGAGTAGATAAAAGTCGTTCTAGAGATGAAGGGGGCACTGGCCTTGGACTATCAATTGTAAAGCATATCATAGAAGCGCATGACCAAACTATAAATGCACGAAGTACTAAGGGAGTAGGTACAACCTTTGCATTTACGCTAAAAAAGGTATAGAATTAAATATATTTTTCGCCTTTTTTCATTTTTATATCGGCTACAATTTGTTTTATTTCTTGTTCTTGGATTTTAGGACATATTAACAACACATCGCCAGAATCAACCACAATAAAATCATCGAGTCCTTTTACAACTACTAGCTTTTCGGTAGAGGTATTTACTATACAATTTGAAGAGTCGTACATTATTACATTCTTCGGGAATACTACTGCGTTACCAACATAATCTTTTTCTAACACGGTATACAAAGACCCCCAAGTACCCAAATCCGACCATCCGAAATCTACAGCGAAAACATGTACATTATTTGCTTTTTCCATGATTCCGTAATCAATAGAAATACTGCTACATTGAGAGTAAGAACGTTCTATAAAATCTGCTTCTTGTGAAGTATTGTAGTACATTTTTCCATCTACGAAAATATCATGAATGTCTGGTAAAAATTTTTCGAAAGCTGTTAAAATACTTTTTGTGCTCCATACAAAAATACCAGCGTTCCATAAAAAATCACCACTTTGAATAAATGTTTTTGCTAATTCTATATTGGGTTTTTCTGTAAACGTTTTTACTTTATAATGGCCCTCTTCGTTTTTGTTATCAACGTATTGAATATATCCATAACCAGTATCTGGCCTGGTTGGCTTAATGCCTAAGGTGATGAGGTAATCGTTTTTTGAAGCAATGTACAAGGCTAAGTTTATTTGGTTGCAAAACTCAGACTCGTTGAGAATTAAATGATCTGAAGGGGCAACTACAACTGTTGCTTGAGGGTTGCTTTTATGTATTTTGTGGCATGAATATGCAATACAAGGCGCTGTATTCTTTGCAATTGGTTCGCCAAGTATTTGATTGTTAGATAAGTCCGGTAACTGTTCGTTCACTAAGCTGCGATAAGATTCGTTCGTAACAACGTAAATGTTTTCTGCAGGGCAAATTTTTAGAAAACGTTTATAGGTTTGTTGAATTAAGGTTTCGCCGGTTCCTAAAATATCTAAAAATTGTTTAGGTCTATTGGTTTTGCTAATTGGCCAGAATCTACTGCCAATTCCACCTGCCATAATGATGGCATACTTGTTTTTATCTTGCATTATAAAATACCTTCTCTAATTAAATCGTGCAAATGTATCACTCCTTCGTAAGAATTTACATCCATTACAATTAATTGTGATATATTATTTTTCTTCATCATTTCTAAAGCAGAAATGGCAAGTTCTTCTTTTTGTATAAATTTTGGATTTTTACTCATTATTTCTTCTGCAATCATATCATTATGAAAGCCTTTTTCCATAAGTCTTCTTAAGTCGCCATCTGTAATTACGCCCACTAGTGTTTCATTATCTGTAACAGCAGTCATTCCTAAACGTTTGCTACTTATTTCAAGTATTATTTTTGGTAACTTTTCTGTTCGCAGAACGGAAGGTTTTTCATTATGCATGCTAAGGTCGCCCACTTTTAGGTATAATTTTTTACCTAATGCTCCACCCGGATGGTATTTTGCAAAGTCTTTAGCACCAAATGCCCTTGTTTCTAGAAGACAGATTGCCAACGCATCGCCCATGGCTAATTGTGCAGTAGTACTGGTTGTGGGGGCTAAATTATGTGGGCAGGCCTCAATTTCTACGGTTGTATCTAATACAAAATCTGCTTGTTTTGCTAAATATGAGCCGGTATTGCCTACCATCGCAATTAATAGATTGCCAGATTGCTTTAATAATGGCGCTAAAACCTTTATTTCTGGAGTATTTCCGCTCTTCGAAATGCAAATGATAACGTCATCTTTTTGGATCATGCCCAAATCTCCATGTATAGCATCAGCAGCATGCATAAATAATGATGGAGTACCAGTGGAGTTAAACGTCGCGACTATTTTATTCGCAATAATTGCACTTTTACCAATACCTGTAACGACTACCCGACCATTTGATTCGAATATTTTTTTTACCGACTTGTAAAAGTCGCTATTTAATTGATTTTGAAGTTGCAAAATGGCTTCTGATTCAATTTTAAGCGCTTTTTTGGCGATATCGAGTATTTCTTTTTCAGTCTTCAATATTGTGTAATTTATGGTGTAATATTCACAAAAATATGTTATTTTAGAAATCAATTAGAGCATTTATATAAATAATTCATTTTCGGAGTGTTAGGATGATAGAGACCAAGAAATTACTGTTTGACAATTTACATAACTTCTTTGGGTTCGACCAATTTAAGGGTCAACAGGAAGATATAATTACGAATATTCTATCTGGTAACGACACATTTGTGATCATGCCCACAGGAGCCGGTAAATCGATGTGCTATCAATTACCAGCAATGATGAGCGACGGAACAGCAATTGTAATATCTCCACTTATTGCTTTAATGAAAAACCAAGTTGACCAGATTCGTGCATTTGGGAGCAATGATAGCATAGCACATTTTTTAAATTCATCCTTAACAAAGGCAGAAATATTAAAAGTGAAGAACGATGTATTATCAGGTGATACTAAGCTATTGTACATTGCACCAGAGTCGATGGCCAAACAAGAAAACTTAGATTTTCTAAAATCGGCTCAAATCTCCTTTGTAGCCATAGATGAAGCACATTGTATATCTGAGTGGGGGCATGATTTTAGGCCGGAGTATAGAAAGATACGTTCGGTGATTAATCAAATTGGTGGTAAGGTGCCAATTATTGCCTTAACTGCCACCGCGACTCCAAAAGTACAACAAGACATCATGAAGAACCTGCAAATGCAGGACGCTACTTTATACAAATCATCCTTTAATCGCCCCAATTTATATTATGATATACGCCCTAAAAAGCAGGTGATTAAAGAAATCATCAAACATATTAAAGCAAATACTGGTAAATCGGGTATTATTTACTGTTTAAGCAGGAAGAAAGTAGAGGAGATTGCCGAGGCACTTAACCTCAATGGAATTAAAGCATTGCCCTATCACGCCGGCTTAGAGGCTAAAGAGCGGGCATCCCATCAAGATCGGTTTTTAATGGAAGATGTGGACGTGATTGTTGCTACCATTGCGTTTGGTATGGGTATAGATAAGCCTGACGTTAGGTATGTAATACACCATGACATGCCTAAGAGTTTAGAAGGCTATTATCAAGAAACTGGAAGAGCAGGTAGAGACGGTGGAGAAGGAAATTGCATTGCTTTTTATGCAGAAAGCGACATCATGAAGCTAGCGAAGTTTATGAAAGATAAACCCGTTGCAGAAAAAGAAATTGGCTTGCAAATATTAACAGAGGTGGTTGATTATGCAGAATCTGCGGCATGCCGCAGAAAACAAATTCTGTACTATTTTGGAGAAACATTTAACGAAGCAGCATGTAACAACATGTGCGATAACTGCCGCCAACCTAAAGATAGATTTGAAGCTCAAGGATATTTGCAAATAGTAATCAAGGCAGTTAAAGAACTAAACGAGAAATTTAACTCGGAACATATTATTAATATTTTAGTAGGAGAAGACAATAAATCAATACAGGATTTCGGACATGCTAAACTAAAATCCTACGGTGCTGGTAAAGAACAAAGCAGAAAACTTTGGGAATCGGTTATTCGCCAAGCATTGCTTTCTGGTTTTTTACAAAAGGATATTGAAAATTATGGATTAATAAAAATCACGAAGAATGGAACTACGTATTTGAGCAACCCTACTTCGTTGATGTTTACCATGAATAAAGATTACGAAAGTGATGAGAGTGCCGACGACGAGGGTCACACAGTAGCAGCAGCAAGTGATACCGTGCTTTTCAATATGCTTAAAGATTTGTGTAAACAAATTGGCAAGAAAAATAATGTTCCACCATTTGTGGTGTTTCAAGAACCGTCGTTACAAGAAATGTCGACTCACTACCCAATAAGTTTAGATGAGTTGAAACAGATTTCTGGAGTTGGTGCTGGTAAGGCTCAAAAGTTTGGTGCCCCATTTGTAGATCTTATTAAAAAGTATGTAGAGGAGAATGATATAGACCGTCCGATGGACATGGTGGTTAAAACGGCTGCCAATAAATCTGCAATAAAAGTTGCGATCATACAAAACATAGATCGTAAAATTTCTTTAGAAGATATTGCAGATTCAAAAGGCTTGAGCTATGAACAAATTCTTTCTGAAGTAGAATCAATAGTTTCATCGGGAACAAAATTAAACTTGAATTATTATATAGATGAAGTAATTGACGACGACAGGCAAGATGAAGTATTTGACTATTTCCGGTCGGCAGATTCGGATTCTATAGACGATGCTTTATCGGAGTTGGGAACAGATGATTATACAAGAGAAGAAATACAATTAATACGAATTAAATTTATGTCGGAACTGGGTAATTAGCCAATAAGCTAATTATCTAATTAAGCTAATTAAACATGTTACACGGATTACCAAAAATAAAACACTTAGACTCTAATAATTTTTTCTTGATGGCAGGACCATGTGCTATTGAAGGCGAGGATATTGCTATGCGTATTGCAGAGAGAATTGTAGAGATTACAAACAAGCATAAAATACCCTATATTTTTAAAGGCTCTTATAGAAAAGCAAACCGCTCACGCTTAGATTCTTTTACAGGAATTGGCGATGAAAAAGCATTGAAAATTTTAGAGAAAATAGGGAAGACCTTTGACGTGCCAACGGTAACAGATATACACGAAAGCTCTGAAGCGGCCGTAGCTGCGCAATATGTAGATGTTTTGCAAATCCCAGCTTTCTTATGCCGACAAACAGATTTGTTAGTGGCAGCTGCTAAAACAGGTAAATTTGTAAACGTAAAAAAAGGTCAGTTTTTATCTGGCGCATCTATGAAACACGCTGTACATAAAGTAAAAGATTCTGGTAACCCGAATATATTTTTAACAGACCGAGGTAATTCTTTTGGTTACCAAGACATGATTGTGGATTTTAGAAACATTACAGAAATGCGCACAATGGGGGTGCCTGTTGTGATGGATTGTACACACTCATTACAACAACCTAATCAAGAAAGTGGTGTTACAGGAGGAAAACCTGAGCTAATAGAAACCATCGCAAAAGCAGCAATAGCTGTAAGTGCCGATGGTTTATTTATTGAAACTCACCCGGATCCAAAAAACGCAAAATCAGACGGTGCAAATATGTTACACCTCGACCACCTAGATGCTTTGATGCAAAAATTAATATTAATACGTCAAGCGATATTGTAATTACTGAATAATTTTTATTTCAGTTCTTCGGTTGTTAGCTCTACCTGCTTCTGTTGTATTTGCATCTACTGGTTGTGTTTTGCCATAGCCTTTATACACTAGGCGAGTAGACTCTATTCCTAATTTTATTAGCTGGTTGTACACAGATTTAGCACGATTGGTAGATAAGGTTTGATTGGCTACATCTGC
>JBILKW010000210.1:0-3238 GCA_044376465.1 Sphingobacteriales bacterium
TATCCGTATAACAATAAGCCCATATTCGTTGCCGTCATTCCAGAACCTTCTGCAGAGAAGGTCCATGTTGCATCGTGTTTTTTACCAATGTTATATGGGTTTAAAAAGGTTAAGGTAACTGCCGCTGATGTGCTTGTAACGGTAGCTGCTTGTGACAAGGTTAAGGTTGTTCCACTAATTGCGGAAACAGTTGTTCCGGATGCTATACCTGTACCACTTACTGTTTGACCAACCGTAATCAATAAATTAGCTGCAGCAAGTGTTACCGATGTGCTTCCTGCTGTTATACTACCTACTACAGAAGGCGTAGCTTGTGTAGTTACTATTGTAAAGTCGGAAACCGTTACGTTGCTTAATGTGGTCGCATCATTGTATACACAAGATAATCTACCCGAAGTGTTGGTTACAGATGCTCTTGTCCAATATGCATGACGAGAATCACCGGCTAAGGTAACAAAAGGCATACGAGTATCTCCCGTTACAGAAGGTAATGTTCCTGCAGTAAATGCTGTACCATTAGTTCCTGTAGCGTACCATTTAATAAATTTACCAGAAGTAAATCCATTGGTTAATGATGATATAGTTAAGGTACCTGTTGAGGTTGTTGATGTACCAACCGTAATACTATTTGATGCACCTAATGCAACCCTACCATTGGTAAACGCCAAGGTCGTACCAATTACAGAGTTACTAAAATTCCAATTTATTAAATTATAAGGCGCCGAATTATTAAATGTTAAGTTTGCAATTAAGTTAGAGGTAAACGTTCCGGTTCCTCCTGCAGTTTGTTCATTACCAAACGATAGCGTAGTTGATGGAACTTGTGTTTGTGTAGCAGGTTGTGACAAAGTAAGTGTAGTTCCACTTATTGCTGCTACAGTTGTTAATGGCGCAATTCCATTTCCTGAAACATATTGCCCGACCCTAATTAATGAATTTGTTGCAGATAGTGTTATGGATGTGCTTCCTCCAACAATACCATTAATAATGCTGGTTGATGTAGTGGTGGCCACTCTATTTAGCGTTAATAATGAACTTCCAACAGATAAATTTAAGGTACCATTATTTGTTAAATTGCCTCCAACATTTAGTGTTTTTCCCGTTGTTCCATTAAAAACATTTACCAAACCTCCAGATCTTATTAATAAATCTCCTGTTGTAGAAAAAGAGTTTGCGGCACTTGCATATGATAAGGTTCCGCTTATTTCGGCGTATGCCACAACAGATGCTGCTGCATTTGCCGTTACCGTTAAGCCAGATTCTATTTTTATACTATCACTTGCTGTGGGAACAGCGTTTCTATTCCAAGTAGATGGAGATGTATAATTGCCATTTGCTACTGCTGTAAACATGGTAGGCGCCTCCACCAATAAACTTATATCATCTAATGCTGCTGGCGGATTAACAATATCAGAAACATCCGATTTCCATGTAAATATTAATCGGTATGTTCCTGGAGCAGCTGAGAATAAAATTGTATCGATATTCCATGTTGCACTATTTAGCTTATACATTCCGCTTATGGCTCTCGGTCCAACTAATGCTGTTGAGCCTGTAACTTGTGAAGTTGTTAGTGGCGTAAAGTTGCCAGCTGTAAGCCAGATTCTCATATTATCCCAATCACTTGTTGTAGTGCCTTCTCCAGTTGCTCTCCATTTAAATATAAGCCTAGCCTTGGTTTGGCCTGCCGGAATAGTAATGTCCTTTATCAAATGTGTAAACGTTGACAATTGCGAATAGCTCCAACTAAGACCTCCATCTGTAGAAACATAGCCACAATTAGAGCCCGTTGCAGCAACAGGTGCAGCACCCACTACCCATCCGTCTTGCGATGCATTTACCGCAGTCCATCCATTTGATGCAAGTGTTGAACCATTTTCAAAACCTCCATCTGTAAGTGGATTTATTAGCACTGTTTGTGCAAATGCACTAGACCCCGATACCACTAGTGTTGCAAAAAATAAAACATAGCGAAAGCCTAGTGTTTTAAAAAATTTACAAGATCTTTTTTTCATTGATTTGATCGTAAATGTTGCGTTCATAATACAGATGTTTAAGTAAAAAGTCATAATAAATTTTACTTTTTTTGAAAATAAAATTTATGCATTACCATGGAATAATTCCATTACTTAGCAATGTATAAAAGTTTTTTCGAAAAAAAAAACATTAAGTTGAACAAACGGATGATTACTATTTTATTCTAGCTGGGCTGATTAAATAGTCGTTAAGAAATGAGCTATTTCCCTCTTGCCAAATGATCTAGGGGCAAGGGGCTGTTTGATTTTACATCAACCAATACAATGTTGCTGTGAAATTGTCCAACATTAGGTAGAGTTGAAAATTTGTTCATTAAAAAATTATTGTACGTGTAAATATCTGGAGATACAATTTTTAACATATAATCATAATTACCCGAGAGGCCTATAACCTCTAATACTTCCGGTAAAGTTGAAACCGCTGTTTCAAATTCTATCAACGCGTCTTTACTCTGTTCTTTTAAAGTAACGTTACAATAAACCACAATATCTAGCCCTAATTTTTTTCCGTCTAATATGGCTACATATTTCTTAATATAACCATCGTTTTCTAGGCGTTTTATTCGCTCGTAGGTTGGGGTAGCAGACAAGCCGACATCTTTAGCAATGTCTTTTATCGCTTTTGTGGAATCCGCTTGTACTATTTTTAATATTTCTACGTCGATGCGATCTAAATGTGGGTTCATAATTAACTGTTTGATTAAAACGTTTTAATATATAATCAAAAAAAGAAGTCCCTATAAAAAGGGACTTCTTTCTTATTATGCTATTAATTATAATCTATTTTTTTGCAATGTCAACGATTCTAATGTAGCCTACTTTTCCATCTACTGTTAAGCGAACCATGTACACTCCTGATGAGGTTTGTAAATCTTCGTTCTTAAAGTCGTACTCATACTTTCCTGCAGATTGGTATTCATTTGTTAAAATGCTTCCTACTTTTCTGCCGATCATATCATACACCTCCACACTTACGTTATTTGCATTTTCTGGCAATACGTATGTGATCAAGGTTTGACCCACAAATGGATTCGGTGCTGCTCCTAACTTAAACGCCTCTGCAAAATCATTCCCTAAGCCTGTTACCACAATCGTTTCTTTTGTGGTTGATTTACATCCTGTAGCAACACTTGTTACTGTTAAGGTAACAGTGTAAGTTCCTGGTGTTGTAAACACGTGTGTAGGACTTGCCAATTGTGAGG
>JBILKW010000211.1:0-3235 GCA_044376465.1 Sphingobacteriales bacterium
AAGTGTTTGGCTATGGATATGAATTAGGTGCCTCTTACGGCGCTGTCGTACAAGATACTGTTTGGATGTACTGGCCTACTTCTTGTTCAAATTTAAATAAAAAAGATAATTGTAACGGATTAGAATCTAGTAGATACAACTTCGTAGTTACAGCAAAAGATAATTTCTGTAGAGTTCCTGGAAAAACCATACGTACGTTCTCTATAAACGTGCTGCCTCCAGATTTTTACTTATCGCCACCCATTAGATGCATCACCTATAATCAAATTACTCGCCAAGTTAGCATGGATTGGGGCGTTGCTCCGGGCGATACCAACACCTTTGTGCGATATGAAATTTATAGAAACAATACATTATTATTTACAACTACAAATAGAAAAATATATACATATATAGACTTTAGTCCTGGCGCCAGTCCGGATTCGTCCTATTATGTTAGGTCTATTAACTTATGTGGGGTAGAAGATGAAGTTTCTCCGGTTAAACCGATGAAGTTAGAAGCGACATTTTTCAGATCTAACCAAGCTCGTTTGGTATGGAACCCAATTCGTAATCCGAAATTAAGTACATCCCCAAGTTATGTTGTACAGAGAAGCCAAACAGAAAATCCTTTTAATTGGGTAGAAGTAACAGATGCTGATGGAGATAATACGAACGAATCTGCTATTGATAACTTTGTGTTATGTGGAGACACTACCTATTACAGGGTAGAAATTTATGATAGCTTAGGTTGTACATCATACTCTACCATTGATACCATTTTTCATCCGAAATTAATCGCACAAGTACGCGCAGATACCGTGTGTATGAATACTCCCACTACCTTTGTATTAGATACCTTAGGCGGAGGCATTCCTCCATATAGAACGGTTAGATGGAGAGGTGACGAAGGGTTAAGTGCTGGAAATGAAGATACCTTGAGGTACACTTTTCTCTCTTATGGTATGAAATATTATACCTTCACAGTAATCGACTCTAAAGGTTGCCAGTTAGATGTGCTAGATTCTGTTTATGTAAGGCAACTACCAGAGTTTGTGATGAAGAAAGATTCTGCTTGCCCAGGAAGCGTAATTAATATGGGCGTTCAATTGAATACAACTGTACCCATTGATTCTGTGTTTTGGCAAGGAGACTGGAGTGCTATTAGTAATACTTATTTATTTGATACTAAAGGGCCATACAATGATCCGTTTTATTCTTCACCAAAATGGATCTTTAATGGGTCTAATGGAGGTTCTGGTAAATTCCCGGTAACGCTTACTTTGAAAGACATTTACGGTTGCACCACTACCATTGTAGATACAGTAAGTATTGGTGAGCCAAGAATTGACATTGTAAATGATCCGAACGTTTGTTACGATACTAAATTAGACAGTATCAGAATAATTCCCCGTTATTTAACTAAACCATACAATACTGTACAATGGATTGATAAAAATAATGGCCAGGTAATTTATCAAGCTAATGACGGTAAAGATGCAATGCCACTTTCTATTGTAGCTGGCCGAAGATATTTGAACTTACGTGTTAGCATAGAAGATGCTAAAGGTTGCAGAGGAATTGCAGAACAAGATTTTAAACTAAGTCCATGGTTTGACTTTAAACCCGACTCACTATGCATAGGAGATCCAGCGAATTTAAGAATTGTACACAAAGCAATTAGCGATACCATTAATTACTCTTATTTGTGGGAATTAGATGCTAACACAATCGCTACCATACGAGATCCATTGCATGTATATACCAGTAATGGTCCTAAGATAATTACATTGCTTGTTACAGATAATGTTACGGGATGTACCACTTTTATTAGAGATACCTTAACCGTTCGTGATCCAATGAATTTTAGCATTAGTGTAGATCCAAATTGCGCGGGTGAGCTCACCACGTTTAGACGAGAAGTAATTGCACCAACAACAGAAACTGATATAGAGTGGGAATGGACTGTAGATGAGTTTCCGAATGTAATACCAAACAACACCATTACGTATACTGGAGGAAATGTATTCCAAGTATTATTGCCTCCTAGTGATGGTAAATTTAGAGTTACGTTAAAAATGAAAGATGCATTAACAGGATGTTTTACTACAAAAGATACGGTACTAAAAGTGTTCAATCAACCAGACATCGACTTTGATGTGGATTCTTTAAATTGTGCGGGCAACGTTACTAAATTTATTTCTAGGGTAATAGGTAACAGCGGACCTTATTTGTACAGTTGGGTAGGGGAAGATAATTTTATTGATACCGTTCAAAATCCTACACATAGCTATCCGGAAGATGGTAAGGAGTATTACTTAGTGAGTTTATCGGTAACGAACAACGCAGGTTGTGTGGTTACTAAAACCAAAAATGTAAGAGTGTGCAGCGATGATAGAACCTTTGTGCAAGTACCACAAATATTCTCACCTGGTAGAGAAAAAAATAATTCGCTCAGCGTAAATTATACGAATGTAGAAAGTTTTGAAATTACTGTATACAATAGATGGGGAATTGAAGTTTTCACTTCAACCGATCCGGATTTTGTTTGGGATGGGAAAGATTTAAGTGGAGAATATTTGTTAACAGGAACCTATGTATACATTATAAAAGCAAGTGGTTCTGGCAAACGTAATTATTTAAATAAAGGTACAATAGCTGTTTTAAGATAAAAAATAAAGAATATTGGCATTATTATTGGCATGCCATTTCAATGTAAAAAAAATAAAGATGAAAGCAATTAAGTATTTAATCATTTTATTCATACTAACCGTTAGTTCTTCAACATATGCATCGCATTTTATCGGATATGATTTATGTTTAATAAATGTTAAAGATGGATCGGGAAACCCAACTGATACGTATTTCTGGAGATTAAGATTTTACAGGGATGTAACGGGTATTGGTATTCCTACTTCATTTAATTTTACAATTTACAAAAACAACGATCATCAAAATGTTGGAGCTTTTACAGTTACTAAAAAAAACCCCACCACAATTCTTTCTTACCCTCCAGAAGAATGCCCACCAGCACAAGCTCAGTTACGTGTAGAACTCGGAGTTTATGAAAGTCCTATTGTTAACTATGCCAATTTAAATAACATTTCTGGATACTATATTTCAGGAACTTTATGTTGTAGAAACACAGGGATTATAAACGTTCAAGGAGAATCTTCGAGTTATTCTGGCTTAATGACCATGGATTTTCCAAGGTTAAACGCAGGTACTGCTACAAGATATAATTCATCACCAGAAT